>NZ_JBXAYB010000001.1:0-300000 GCF_056782115.1 Dellaglioa sp. CoH-56-MRSF-14
TGTTCAGTTTTCAAAGATCTACTTGGTTGCTTTTGACAACTTTTATATCATATCAAGGATTTCGTTAATTGTCAAGAACTTTTTTAATTAATTAACTGGTCACATTTGAATTAGTTGTTTACTACTGAAGCAACGTTTATTACTTTACCAAGAATAATCACCTTCGTCAAGCCTTTATTTAAATTAAATCTAAATCAATGAATGTAAACGTGTACATCGTGTTTTATTATTACTTTTACTGCTGAAATAAAAGTAAAAAAAGAGTATTGTCACATAGCGACAATACTCTCATATAATATTATTCATCAAAAATAATCCTATAAAATAATTTAAAAATATTTATTGATTATCATCTGGTCTCATAGTTGGAAATAATAACACATCTCTGATAGATTGTGCATCAGTCATTAACATAACCAACCTATCTATTCCAATTCCTAAACCACCTGTTGGTGGCATACCATATTCGAGTGCTTCAATGAAATCTTCATCGATTCCTTCCGCTTCATCGTTACCATCTTCACGTTCTTCAACTTGGGACTCAAATCGCTCTCTTTGATCAATGGGGTCATTTAACTCAGTAAATGCATTAGCATATTCTGTACCTAAAATATACATTTCAAAACGATCCGTAAATCTTGGATCATCTTCATTTTTCTTTGCTAAAGGCGAAATTTCTAAAGGATGTCCATAAACAAAAGTAGGATCAACAATTGTATCTTCAACAAATTTTTCGAAAAATTCATTAATGATATGGCCAACTTTCCAATATGTTTCATATTTAACATGATGTTCATCTGCCAATTTTTGTGCTTCTTCAACTGACATTTCTTTCCAAAAATCCACTCCAGTTACGGACTTAATAGCATCTACCATATGAACTCTTGCAAATTTTTTATTAAAATCTACTTTTTTTCCATCATATTCAATAATTCCGTCATTTGAAATTACATCTGCGACTGCTTTAAAAATGCCTTCAGTTTCATCCATTACATCATGGAAGTCATAGTATGCAACGTACGTTTCAAGCATTGTAAACTCAGGATTATGTTTTGTATCAATTCCTTCATTACGGAACACTCGACCAATTTCGTATACTTTTTCCATTCCACCAACGATAAGTCGTTTTAAATGTAATTCTAGTGCAATTCTCAAGTATAGTTCAATATCTAACGCATTATGATGTGTTGTAAATGGTTTAGCTGATGCTCCACCTGCTTGGTTATGCAGTACTGGCGTTTCAACCTCAATATATCCATTACCATCTAAATAACGTCTTACAGCTGAAATAATTTGACTACGTTTCATAAATCGATCAAAGCTTTCACGATTTGTGATTAAATCAAGATATCTTTGTCTATAGATTTGTTCTACATTTTGCAAACCATGAAATTTATCTGGTAATGGTCGTAATGCTTTTGATAGGAAAGTAACTTCTGTTGGGCGAATCGTTAATTCACCCATATCTGTTTTCATAACATCACCTGTTATACCAACAAAATCACCAATATCTGAACGTTTAAAGATATGATATGTATCTTCACCTACAACATCTTTACGGACATATAATTGTAAACGTCCATCTTTATCCTGAATATCAGCGAAACTCACTTTACCTTTACCACGTTTAGACATTAATCTACCTGCGATAGTAGCTTGGATATCCATACCATCAAGTTCTTCTTTAGTTAATGCATCATACTTATCATGTAATGCTTTAGTCATGTCTTTACGTTCAAAGCGGTGTCCAAATGGATCGACCCCTGCTTCGCGAAGTTCAACAACTTTTTCACGACGTACCTTTAATTGATCATTCATACTTTGTTCTTGCTTTACCATATTATATCCCTCACTTAATTACATATTTCACTTACTATCATGCCAATTAACCCAATAAAATGCAACTAATTCTATGCTTCTTTTTGCATTAATTTGAATTCACGTTCTTTTGTATCTTCTAAAAATTTATCAAATATCGTTATCATAGTAGCTTCTGAATTTGCTTCATTCAATGCTGCTTTAGCACGAGCTGAACGCGAAATACCTTTTAAGTAGTATGCTGCTTGACTTCTGAATTCTTTAGGTCCAATAACCTCACCCTTTATCTGGCAAAGTGCGTGCAAGTGTTCTTTAGCAACTAAAATTTTATCAGATGCTGAAGGTTCAGCAATGAGTTCACCTGTTTCAAGGTACGTTGCTGTCTGCCTAATCATCCACGGATTTCCTAATGCAGCACGGCCTATCATAACAGCGTCGGCACCGACTTCATCTAACATCTTCTTTGCATCTTGTGGCGTTTTAATATCACCATTACCCATAAAAGGAATTGTTTTTAAATTACTTTTAACTTCATGTAAAATATTCCAATCTGCTTTACCATTATACAACTGGAAACGTGTTCTTCCGTGCATTGCAAGTGCAGCTGCACCACCTTGTTCAGCAGCTAAGGCATTTTCAACTGCTAAAATATGATCTTCGTCCCAGCCTGTTCTCATTTTAACTGTTACCGGAATTGACAGCTCATTAGTAACCGCATCAACCATTTCGTATACTTTATCTGGATCAAGCAACCAACGTGCGCCTGCGTCTGTTTTTGTTACTTTAGGTACAGGGCAACCCATATTAATATCGACTATGTCGGCTGACGTGTGTTCTTCAACAAACTTAGCAGCAGCAACCAATGTTTCCTTATCTCCGCCAAAAATTTGAACGCTAACTGGATGTTCTCTTGGATCTACAAACAACATGCTCAACGTTTTTTTATTTCTAAATTGGATTCCTTTATCAGAAATCATTTCACAAACTACTAATCCAGCACCAAAATCCTTACAAATCATTCTGAATGCCGCATTTGTTACACCTGCCATAGGTGCAACAACTACTTGATTAGGAATTAATATATCGCCAATTTTCCATTCCATTCTATTCACCTCATCGTTTTTTACACTTACTATTGTTTAGTATCATAACACAAATCATATATTGATAAAATTTATTTAGCTGAACCCTCTAATAATTTCATTAATTCATTTTCAGAATATTGATATCGATTTCCACAAAAACGACAAACAGCTTCGGCACCATGATCCAATTCGATCATTTCAGTGATATCGCTTTTTGGCAAACTAGCTAATGAACCGTAAAATTTATCTTTTGAACAATCACATTCGAACGCAACTGGCATTGTATCCAAGATATTAACATTTTCTTTACCAAACATCAGATATATAATATCTTCTGGCGTTTTACCATCTCTTAGCAATTCTGAAATCATAGGCATTTCTGCTAATTTTTTTTCTAAATTATCGATAACTTCATCAGTTGCGCCAGGCATTACTTGAATCATAAACCCACCGGCCACTTCGATTGTATTGTCCGTGTTCACAAATACAGATAATCCAACTGATGATGGAATCTGCTCTGATTTAGCTAAATAGTAAGTAAAGTCTTCGCCAAGTTCACCTGAAACCAATGGGACTTGTCCCGTAAACGGTTCCTTCATACCCATATCTTTTGTTACTGCCATTGATCCAGTTGTTCCAACGGCACCTTTAACATCAATTTTATTTTTTTCATTTAATGGTAAATGAACGTGGGGTTCACTCAGATATCCTTTAACTGTTCCATCAGCGTTACCATCAATTACGATAGCACCAACTGGCCCATCACCATTAATTTTAACGGTCATTTTTTCATCGGCTGACAATGTAGATGTACTTAGTAATAATGTTCCTATTAGGCTCCGCCCAAGTGCAGCTGATGCTGCGCTCCATGTGTCATGTCTCCTTTGTGCTTCAGCAACCGTATTTGTCGCAGTAACAGCATATACTCTTAATTTACCGTCAAAGGCCAAACTTTTTACAAGATAATCTTTCATTCGTTTTCTCCTTAAATAATTCATTTTAGACCAACAAGAACTCCGATAGATAATCCATCGGAGTTCTTAAGTAACGATTATTTATCGTCTTTATTCACTTTGGGGTAAAAAACAACCGTTTTAGATAAATCAACTTCATCTGTTTCTTCAGCTATTTTTTTTGCATCTTTACGTTCTAATTCTTTTTTTGTTGCTTCAAAAGAACCATCTTTTTCACTCGGAAATTCATTTGCATCGTCTTTTTCTGGCATTTTGCCATCTTCGAACAAGCTTAAAATTTCTTTTTCATCAAGTGTTTCAAATTCTAATAACTTATCAGCAATCAATTTATGCTGTTCTCTATGTGCTTCAATAATTTCTTTAGCAAGTTTCATACCTTCTTCAGATAGACGACGAACCTCAGAATCAATAATGTCAGCCGTATTGCTTGAGTAAGCAGCACTTGGTTGACCTGAACCACCAGCGAACATTTGGCTATTGCCTTCTAATTGAACAGGTCCGAGTTTTTCACTCATTCCATATTCAGTAACCATTGAGCGAGCCATTTGTGTTGCTTGTTGGAAATCGTTTGATGCGCCTGAAGATTGTTCATTGTAAACAATTTCTTCAGCTGCACGTCCACCCATTAATCCAGCAATTTGTTCACTCATATCTTTTTTAGACAATAACATTTGATCTTCTTTTGGTAACATGATTGCGTAACCGCCAGCACGACCTCGAGGGACAATTGTTACTTTGTGAACAACTCTAGCATCATTTAGGACTAATCCAACAATTGTATGTCCGGCTTCATGGAATGCAACTGTTTGACGTTCTTTTTCATTAATCGTACGATCACGTTTTGCTGGTCCCGCAATAACACGATCCTCAGCTTCATCCATATCGCTTGCATCAATTTTTGATTTATTACGACGAGCAGCTAATAATGCAGCTTCATTTAAAAGATTTTCTAAATCAGCACCAACAAATCCAGGTGTCTGCTTAGCAATAACTTTTAAATCAACATCAGATGCTAACGGTTTGTTTTTTGCATGAACATTAAGAATAGCCTCACGACCCTTAACATCTGGGCGACCTACTAAAACTTTACGATCAAAACGACCAGGACGTAAAAGTGCTGGATCCAGAACATCCGAACGGTTAGTAGCTGCAATTACAATCACACCTTCTGTACCCGTAAATCCATCCATTTCAACAAGTAATTGGTTCAATGTTTGTTCACGTTCATCATTACCGCCACCTGTACCAGAGCCACGACGACGTCCGACAGCATCAATTTCATCAATAAAGATAATTGATGGTGCAGTTTTCTTAGCATTTTCGAACAAATCACGTACACGACTTGCCCCAACACCGACAAACATTTCTACGAAATCAGAACCGGAAATTGAATAAAATGGTACTTCAGCTTCACCAGCTACTGCTTTTGCGAGTAAAGTTTTACCAGTACCAGGAGGTCCCTCTAGGAGAACACCTGATGGGATTCGAGCGCCTAAATCAGCAAATTTGCGTGGTGATTTTAAGAATTCAACAACTTCAACAAGTTCTTGCTTTTCTTCTTCTGCACCGGCAACATCAGCAAAACGAACTTTATTATCTTTTTTCTCGGAAGGTTTTGTTTTTGATTTACCAAAGTTCATCACCTTACCGCCACCACCGCCACCTTGTCCTGCTTGTCCCATCATAAGATAGAAAAAGCCGACCATTAATACAAGTGGAATAACCGTAATTGCTAATTGCAACCAGATACTATCTGATTGTTCTTCTTTTGTATCCATTTTTGTCTTTGTTGCTTCAGATGATTTCAAAATTTGTGCCATATTTGAATCATTTTGAATAACTGTTGACGTAAAGTTTTTAACTTTTGTTGTTTTCTTTGAAGCTGGAATTAATGAGAACCCAGTATCCTTGCTCTTTTCTGTTTGAGCTTTCTTATAAGTCCCTGTTATTTTGTAGACACCACCTGATGGTTGAATATCAAATGATTTCACTTGGTTTGATTGTAATTTTGAGACAAATTCACTTGATTGAATTTCTTGTGTTTCCGTTTTGCTGTTTCCATCAAAAAAGAAGTACATTACACCCATTATCCCAAGCATGATAACTATGTAAAATAAACTATTTTTAAAAAGTCCATTTTTAGGATTGTTTTTCATATCTACTCTCCTGCCCGTTTTTCTTTATTTTTATTTCAACTATCGTTTGAATAGGATACACTATATCACAATTGACATTCTTTGACCATTATTTTACTCTGTATAAATTTCAGGTTTCAAGACGCCAATATATGGTAAGTTCCTATATTTTTCAGCATAATCTAATCCATAACCAACTACAAATTCATTTGGAACTTCAAATCCTGCATAATCAACGTTAACAGTCACTTTACGACCTTCTGGTTTGTCCAACAACGAACAAACCTTAACAGATTTTACATTTCTATTGTTAAACAGATCGATTAAGTAAGCTAAAGTTTGTCCTGTATCCACGATATCTTCAACAATAATCACATCTCTGCCTTTAACATCAATATCTAAATCTTTGATAATCTTAATCTCACCAGTTGATACGGTACCATCCCCATAGCTCGAAACATTCATAAAATCAACTTCTGCATAATCTGCAACATTTTTAGCAATGTCAGCCATAAAAAGATAGGCGCCCTTTAATATACAAACAAGCAATGGATTTTTGCCTTGATAATCAGCGGTAATCTGTTTTCCTAATCGCCGAGTAACATCTTGAATTTCTTGCTCACTGTAAAGAACTTTTTTGATATCTTCATCCATACACTTTAGCCTCTTCCCTGACCTTGTTTTTTTAAAACGATTATGTCTTGTATTTTATCAGTTTCAACGGTGTCTGACAATTGAGATTTTTTATAATTTATTAACCAAATGATTCGCTTAGTATTAGTTTCTAATACCCAAGCCTGATTACGGTCATTACTACTTATTTTTTGATCAATAAATATTTTTTTTATTTTTTGTTTTGCACTATTTCCTATGTCGATATAATCGCCTGGCAACCGATGTCTCAAGCTAAGCCCCTCTTCAACAATAGAGTGATCAACCATCATATAATCTTTTATAGTTACTTCATCTAGATTAATCTCTTCAGCTTTAAATACGCCAATTTTTTCATTATTATTTAAATTAACCCATGAATTCATACCGAGTATTATTTTTTCAGAAGTACTTTCAATTATTTTCTCTTTTTGAATGAAATCCATGTACTCATATTTTTTAACAAATAATTGATCATCACCTAAATTAAGTTCACCCTGTGGTTTTTTTTCATTCAGCAGTAACTGGCTAATTTGCTGTATTTGGTCTTCTTTTAAGAAAACACCATGTTCTTCAGCGATTTTTTTCAATATCGGCTTTTGCCACCTTGTTTCCAACGTGGTCCACATTTTTATTTTAAATCCTGAAGCATATTTGATTTCTTTTATTTTTTCACTAATTGCTTCATCTGCTAAATCTAATAGGTTCGTTAACTGATCTGCATAACTTTGTGCATGCTTAATTACTTGTTTATTATTTTCAAGCATTTTCGGTATAATTTCTTTTCTAACTCGATTTCTAAAAAAATCACTTAATTGATTCGTTTCATCTTCAAAAAAAACAATGTTTTCATGCTTTGCGTACTGCCGAATAGCCTGTTTTGTGAACAAAAGTAACGGTCTAACTAACATCCCTGGTCCAAATGATCTAGTTTGACTGATACCCGTTAACTGTCTGATATCTCCGCCACGAATTCCTTTCATAACAAGTGTTTCGAGCTGGTCATCTGCTTGATGCGCTGTCATTAACGTTGCATAAGTTTCTGATACCATTATTTGCTCAAAAAAATCATATCTCATTTTGCGCGCTGCATTTTCAATACCATTTAATCCATGTTCATGTACTGGCCAAACTTTTTTATATAATTTAAATTGATGATCTAGACAATACTTTTCGATGAACTCAGTTTCAATACGGCTCTGCTCTCTTAATTGATGGTCAATGTAGGCAACGCCTATCTCAGGCCGGATTTCATCTGGTAATCGTTGCAACAAATCCATGAGGACCATTGAATCAACACCTGTTGAAACAGCAACCAGAATTTTTTCAGGACTACCAAGTAGCCGATATTGAGCCTCAAATCTTGTATTCAGCAAAACTTTTCTCCTTTTTTCATTAAAAAAAGAGTGGTTTAAAATTTTCATTTCAACCACTCATCTTTAAAATTCGTTATTAATTACGTCGGCCACCACGGCCACCGCGCTTACCTTCAGTACTTCTCTTTAATGAAACTAACCGATCTTCACTATCTTTCAAAAAGCCTGACAACAATGAATCGAAGTCATCTTTTTGAGGTTCAACTTTTTTAGTCTGATAGCGATTCTTACCACCATTTGATGGACGAGAACCAGTCGATGCGCGAGTATCTTTATTAAATGTTTTCTGTGGACGAGATTTTGTTTCTGTTACTTGAGGCTTATCAACAGCTTTTCGTATTGATAAACTTATCTTACCATCGTCGCCAATGGATAAAACTTTAACTGTGACTTCATCCCCAACAGTTAGTGCATCATGAATATCTTTGATGAATCCATCAGAAACTTCACTAATATGTACTAATCCTGTTTTTCTGTCACCCAAATCAATAAATGCACCGAAATTTGTAATTCCTGAAACTTTACCTGAAACTTTCTCTCCGACTTCAATAGACATAAAAAAGTTGTTCCTCCTTAGATATATATACCATACTAGTATACCACGCTATAAACCTTGATACAAAGTTAAATCACGGGTAATTCTATCCCTGATTGATTAGTTTTTTAAATTTGCTTTATCACTAGGAAAACTATAGACAGTTTCACCTTTTTTAGAGAAATAATATTTTTCACGAATTAATTTTAATAAATAATCGTTATCATTTAATTGTTTAATTTGAAATTTAAGATCTTTTTGATTTGCTTTAGCTTTTTTTAATTTCGTTTGTTCAACTGCTGTTTCTTGCTTATAATGTGCAACCTTAAGCTTGGTTGAAATTAACTGTACGCTAAAGAAAATGATTATAATTATTAAAACAGCTCCTAATCCAATCATACGGCGGCGGTGAATAGTTACCAATCGTTGATCTTTTTTTCTTTCTGTTTTATTAGCTTTCATAAAATCATTATCTAAAAATTTAATTTTCGATTTATTATCGGCCATCTTGTCTCCTAACCCAATAAAGGACTCCAATTAAAAATCGATAATTATCGACTTTCTTCTGTATAAACTTCAGAAACAACTTCATATAAATCAATTGATTCTGCTTTTTTCGTTGTTTCTTTAAGCGCCATAACTCGAACAGTCAGCGTTTTATTACCAAATTGGATTGTTAACTCATCCCCAACAACAACATCTGTTGAAGATTTTGCCATTTTATCATTAATCATAATTCGACCCTTATCTGCAATTTCTTTTGCAACTGTACGACGTTTAATAATACGTGACACTTTTAAAAATTTATCTAATCTCATTAGTTAATCCCCTTTATTTATCTTATAAATTTTTTTAAAATACGTTTTCCAAATGGAAAGCTTAGCCATTCTCGAATCGAAAATAATTCCCATTTAACTGCTAAACCACCAAATATTCCAGCACCAATAGATCCAGAAACGAGCGCTATAATGCCACTCAACAATCGCTTGTCATTCGTCCAATTAATTAACTGATTATCTAATAAATAAACCACAATTCCCATAATTACACAAATTAAAGTTAATTTCATCATAAATTTGGGATCAATTAGTAACTGTCTAATCTCACTGGGTGACATAACCCACATGGCAATTAATACAAGTAATAAACTTAAGATTGTCGCAATACTTGCTCCAACTGTTCCTAATATAGAAACTAGGTAAAAATTAATACTCATTTTAAGTAACAATCCGATAATCAAAGCAATGACTGACGTACGATACAATCCCAGACTCTGTAGGACGCTGTTGTATGTTCCAATAACTGCTGCTAAGAAAATACTAAACATATAAACCGATAATGTACCATTTTGAAGTTGATCCCCAAATAAAGATTGGTTAACAAGTGGCATAACAGCAATCAGTCCGATGGTTGCCGCCATCGATAACGCCACCGTTATGTGCACTAACATCCCAGCATATCGTTGAAAATCCTTTTTTCGGTTTTCACGACGGGCCGAAGCCAGAGATGGCAATAACATCGAAGAGAACCCAACAGAAATAACTAGTCCAAGTTGTACTAAAGGCTGTGCACGGTCATAGACTCCTTTTAACGATTTTGCAATATTATTTGAATAACCAAAGTGCACTAATCCGTTTTTCACTGTGAATGAATCAACTAATTGTAATAGCACCATCATTGCTGCAAATAGACAGATGATAAGACCCTCCGAAAATAATTTTTTAGAGGTTATCAGTAATCTTTGCCAGTTTGTTTGAAGCCTAGTCTTCCTAAATTCAACCCTGTAAAAGTGAATAAAAGAAACACTTGCGCCAATAGCACCAATAGTTGCCCCAAACATTGCCCATGCTCCCATCGAATATAATGACATATTATTTTCAACCGCAATGTATGCCGCTAAAATAATGAGTCCAACACGTAATAGTTGTTCAACAACTTGGGAGACAGCAGTTTTGTTCATTTCAAAAATACCTTGATAATAACCACGTCCCACTGCTAAAACAGGTAAAAATAAGAACATAAATGAAACACTTTTAATTAAGCCTGCTAACTGTCCATCACCCATAGCTGTCGCAATCCATGAAGCTCCTAATTGTAAGCCAGAAAAGATAACTAAACTAAATATACTTAAAACAATAAATATATCATGAGACAATTTTATTTTATCTTCTTTCGAAGGCTCTTCAGCAATTAACTTACTAATGTAGACGGGAAATCCAGTCAAAGCAAAAGTCATCCCTATCCCATAAATAGGATAAACTTGCTGATAAATATAGAAGCCCGTATCTCCGACTAAATTTTGGAATGGCACTCGGTAAATGGCACTCAAAATCTTGGCAATTAGTGAGGCAATCGATAGAATCATTGCACCACGCATTAAATGTCTAAGTTGCTTATTTCCCATATCATTTCGATTCCTTTTTTATTAGTTAGCTGCAGTCACTGACCCAACGGATTCGCTTAACGCTTGAATAAAGTTTTGTAATTCAATCAACCAGTCAGTCTCAGTCATCTTAGGTTGAATCACTAAAATCACACGCATTTGTTTGCCCTGAGTTTTTAATGACGCTTTTAATTTTGTTGCTGATAATGCCATGAAAATTGCTTCCGTACCCAGCAATGTCGTTCCTTTTTCTGAAACAGAAACAATTAACTGGTCTTTATCTTTTTTAATTTTATCAACTAATGCCTTATCGGCAAATAATTTAAGTAAGCCAATTTCCATTAAGTTATTCACTTCAGTTGGAAATTCGCCGAAACGATCAATTAAATCACCTTGTACTTCCAAATATTGATCATAATTATCAAGCTGTCGAATACGTTTATAAATTTCAATTTTTTGACGCTGATCATCAATGTAAGATGATGGTAAATAAGCTTCAATATTAATGTCAATTTCAGAATCTGATTTAGGCTCAGCTTTTTTACCTTGTTTTTTATTCACAGCTTCTGTCAACATCTGTGTATATAAATCATATCCAACAGAATCAATGAAACCATGTTGTTGTCGGCCCAATAGATTTCCTGCTCCACGAATAGATAAATCTCGCATAGCAATTTTAAATCCAGAACCCAATTCGGTGAAGTCTTTGATTGCTTCTAAGCGTTTTTCGCTCACTTCAGTCAAAACCTTATTAGGTTTATACATAAAGTAGGCATACGCAATTCGACTACTACGACCAACACGACCACGTAACTGGTAAAGTTGCGCCAATCCCATGTGGTCAGCATTTTCGACAAATAATGTATTAGCATTAGAAATATCTACGCCCGTTTCAATAATTGTCGTTGTTACCAACACATCATAGACACCTTGAATGAAATCATACAAGACATTTTCTAATTGATTTTCAGTCATTTGACCATGGATATACGCGACACTAGCTTCAGGAACCATAATCTCAATTTCTGAAACTACTTTTTCAATATCTTCAACTCGATTATGCAAATAAAAAACTTGTCCACCACGTTGAAGTTCACGTTGTATTCCATCTCGAATAGTTCCACCATTTTGTTCCATTACATAAGTTTGAATTGGGTAACGGTTCAATGGTGCCGTTTCAATTACTGATAAATCGCGAACCCCAAGCATCGACATATTAAGTGTCCTTGGGATTGGCGTTGCCGTTAACGTTAAGACGTCCACTTGTGACTTAAACTCTTTGAGTCGTTCTTTATGTTTCACACCAAACCGTTGCTCTTCATCAACAATTAACAATCCTAAATCAGCAAATTGAATATCTTTCGATAAAATTCGATGTGTCCCAACGACAATATCTAATGCACCACTAGCCATTTTATCAGTTGTTTCTTTAAGTTGTTTCTTTGTTCTAAAACGAGATAAAATCCCAATTTCAACTGGAAATCCTTCGAATCGATTAATCATTGTTTCGTAATGTTGTTGCGCTAACACCGTTGTAGGCACTAATAAAGCAACCTGTTTATTATCTTGAATGGCTTTAAAAGCGGCACGTAACGCGACTTCTGTTTTCCCAAAACCTACATCACCAATCAATAAACGATCCATTGGTTTCTTTTGTTCCATATCGTGCTTAATTTCATTTGAACTTCTAATTTGATCTTCAGTTTCAGAGTATGGAAATGCATTTTCAAATTCCATCTGATAATCGTTGTCCTTTGAAAATTGAAATCCAACTTCTGCTTCACGTTCAGCATACAATGCAACTAAATCATCAGCAATATCTTCAATTTTAGCAGCAACTTTATTTTTCGTTTTGGTCCATTCAGTACCACCCAATTTGTTAATTCTAGGTGACTTAGATTCAGAAGAAACATACTTTTGAACCATGTTTAATTGGGTTACTGGAATAAATAATTTAGCTTCATCCCGATAAGAAATTGTCATATAATCTTGATGTTTACCATCGACTTCTAATGTTTCCATTCCAATAAACTGTCCAATACCATGATTAACATGGACCACATAGTCTCCTGGTTTCAAATCTTGATAACTTTTAAGGCGTTCTGCATTCGCTAATGTTTGGCGTTTTGGACGTTTTTTAGTGACTTTGTTAAACATTTCATGTTCTGTCACAACAACTAAGTTTGCCATTGGCAATTCAAATCCAGCTTGTAAGTTACCTTCTACTACCTGAACTTTTCCTAACTGTAGGCTATCCAAAGTCGTCATGATAGAAGGAATCTCAAAATCATCCAAGGTTTGTGAGACTTTATCAAGTCGCTCTTTATCTTGAACCATAACAATAATAGTCTGTTTCTTTTTTAACCAACGATCCATTTCTGTTTTAAGTAATGGCATTTGGCTAAAAAATTGTTGCATGGCATGTCCTGGTACATCAATCAATTGATTAAATTTGAGGTGACCCATTCCTTTTTGAAAATGAGCCAGAAATAATTCAGCATGCGATTCATTTTTCAATAAATCTCGTAATTCAAATCCAAAAACACTTGTAGACAAAACTTGATGTGTTTTTAACTTATCTGCCATCCAGTTATCTTCATCTAGTTTAAGCGTCTTTTCAGCTTCTAATAATCTCGGATAATCGTCCATTACAATTAAACCATTGCTACCCAAGTAATCTAACAGACTTGTTTTACCTTGATAAATAATATCGCTAAATAATAAATGTTCCGGAGCTAAGCGTCCTTTTTCAAAATCACTCATAAGCGGCATAATATTTGATTCTAATCGCTCTTGATCATCATTATCTAATCGCTTATATTCAACACCATACGCTTTTTTTAATGTTTGACTAGCTTCCAATAGCATAGCGTCAGTCGCAATAAAATCTGTCGCGGGTATAATTTGAATCTGGTCCACATTCTCTAAGCTTCGTTGATTAGTCACATCAAAATAACGTAATGAATCTATTTCCGTATCAAATAAATCTAGTCTAATTGGGTTTTCTACGGTCAATGGGTAAATATCCAAGATAGAACCACGTACAGCAAAATCCCCAGGACGTTCAACCAACTTTTGACGTTGATAGCCCATCGTAAAGAGTTGAGTTTCCGTGGCTTTCAAATCAATATCTTTTCCAACAGCTAAGTTTAATGTTGCTTGTTTCCACGTTGAAACAGGTGCTAGAAAACGTCGTAACCCCGAGATTGATGTTACAACAATCTTTGGTGTTCCTTCTAATAGAGCCTGAAGCGTTTGGACACGTTCACTTTTAGATTCTGGTGAACTTGTTGCCAGTTCTGCAGCTAATAATTCTTCAACTGGGAATGTAAGCACATCTTCTTCATTAATAAAGTTAGTTAAATCTTCATTTAATTGTGTTGCATGAAATAAATTATCTGTCACAACCAACATAGATTTTTTTTTATCTTTAAAAATAGTAGCTAACATCAATGTTTTAGCTGAACCCGTTAGTCCAGTTAACAATTGTCTTGTATTAGGTTCAATATTTGTTAGCCAGTTATCTACACCAGGAACAGTCTGCATCATTGCTTCTAAATTCATTATTCTACCCTTTACCCTTTTCTAAACAGCTTTTTCTTATTTATGGTTATACTTGTTCATCGTATTCATAAAATCATCTGTTTCCAACCAATCCTCAATTGCTAAAGTTGCTGTATTGATTGCATCACCTAAGTCTTTTTCTTGGTTTTTAGAAAATTTCGTTAATACCCAATCTACGACAGAAACTTTGTCTGGATGGTCAATACCAATTTTAATACGTTTAAATTCCTGTGTTCCTGTATGTGCGATAATGCTTTTCAAACCATTATGTCCGCCTGCTGATCCTTTTTGACGTAATCGAATCCGACCAACTTCTAAATCAAGATCATCGTTCACAATAAGGATGTCTGAAACATCAATTTTATAGAAATCCATCAACGGTCTAACAGCTCGACCTGAATCATTCATATAAGTAGATGGTTTAACTAAGACAATTTTTTCACCATTTAAATTAAACGATGCCACTTGCGCTTCATACTTGCTAGATCCAAAATCGGCATTATGTTGTTTTGCAAATACATCTACTGTAGCGAATCCGACATTGTGTCTTGTTCCATCATACTTTTGCCCAATATTTCCTAAACCGACTATCATTTTCATTTTAATTTCTCCTTTAAATAAACGCAAACATCTGGGCAAGTTTATTCAACTTACCCAGCATTTCGACCCTATTCTTTTCTTTCAACTATTATACCATACTCGATTTATGAAAATTTTGTGAAAGAACTCTCTCATCTAGTATGTTTTTTCACAAACAAACATGTTATAATTATTCAGTAATAATTATAGCTCTGAAAGGATGAATTATTTTGACAAAAACAGAAAATCATCAAAAAGTTATCTTAGTCGGCGATGGCGCCGTAGGTTCTAGTTACGCATTCGCAATGACACTCCAAGGTGTCGGCGAAGAATTCGGTATCATCGATGTTGCGAAAGATCGCACTGTCGGAGATGCTTTAGATTTAGAAGATGCAACACCATTCGCATTTCCTAAACGTATCTACTCAGCAGAATACTCTGACTGTGAAGATGCAGATCTTGTCGTTATCACTGCTGGTGCTCCACAAAAACCAGGTGAAACACGCCTTGACCTTGTAAACAAAAACTTAAACATCTTGAAAAGTATCGTATCTCCAATCGTTGAATCTGGATTTAAAGGTATTTTCTTAGTTGCTGCTAACCCAGTTGATATTTTAACTTACGCAACAATGAAATTCTCTGGTTTCCCTAAAGATCGTGTTATTGGTTCAGGTACTTCACTTGATACTTCACGTTTACGTGTTGCTTTAAGCAAATTAACTGACATTACAGATCCTCGTTCAATCCATGCTTACATGATGGGCGAACATGGCGATACAGAATTTGCTGCTTACTCAGCTGCAACTGTTGGTGGTCTTCCATTCTTAGATTGGGCAAAAGCTAACAACATTTCTGATGACCAACTTGCTAAAATTGAAGATGACGTTCGTAACAAAGCTTACGAAATTATCAACAAAAAAGGCGCAACATTCTACGGTATTGGTACAGCATTAGCTCGTCTTTCAAAAGCAATTTTGCGTGACGAAAATGCCGTATTACCTGTTAGTGCATACATGGACGGACAATATGGTTTGAACGATATTTATATCGGTACACCAGGTGTTGTTAATGGCCAAGGTCTTGCACAAATCATCGAAGTACCTTTAAGTGATGTTGAATCTAAACGTATGACTGATTCAGCTGCTACTTTGAAACAAGTATTAAATGATGGTCTTAAAGCATTAGGTGAATAATTTTTAATTATTTTCCAAAAAAGGAACGGAAGACATTCTTCCGTTCCTTTTTTAATACAATTTTAATAGTCAAATTACTGTTAAAAAGCTTTTTTTATGGTATTATAAAAATGTAAATGAGAAAAATTTAATATTTGGAGGCGCCTATATGTTATTAAATACTTTAGTTAAACCATTAAAAGAACTAACAACCGTCCGTGAAAGTGTCACACTTGAAGAAGCACTTACGGTCCTAGAAAATTCTGGATTCCGTTGTGTGCCAATCTTAGATGAAACGGGTCAAATTTTCCGTGGTAATATTTATAAAATGCATATTTATCGTCATAAATCACAGGGTGGCGATATGTCACTTCCTGTTACTTATCTTCTTAAAAATGCGACTAAGTTTATTTCATCTGATTCAGCTTTCTTCAACGTTTTCTTTTCAATTAAAGACTTACCTTATATTGCTGTTTTAAATGAAAACAACTATTTTGAGGGTATTTTAACACATACACGTCTTCTAGATATGTTGTCTCAATCATGGAATTTTGATGTTGGTAGTTATGTCTTAACTGTTATTTCAGCTGGCGAACGTGGTGATTTAGTTGATATGGCTAAAATCATTACAAAATATTCATCAATTGCTAGTTGTATGACTTTAGATGTTAAAGAAGGCGAATTATTACGCCGAACATTATTCACATTACCAGCTGGTGTAAACCAAGAAAAAGTTGATAAAATTGTTGATAACTTAGGACGTAAAGAATTTATTGTTTCTGAAATTGAAGATTTACGTAGTTAGACAAAAAAACAGACCCTTTCGGGTCTGTTTTTTTAATGCATTCTTTTATCAAAGTGAATAGCACGATCTAAAACGAGCATTATTGGTGCTGTAATTGTCATTATTACAAATTCAGATAATGCTGTTGTACCGTAAGTAGGCCAGAACGGTAAGCTCGCTGTAATGTTCAACATAATAGCGATTAAAAACATGGTAAATGAGAAAACCATAATATTTAAAAGCATTTTTTGCCACATTTTCTTAAACTTAGGACTAACAAAAATCACAATTAAAAGACCCATGATTGTTTGTACGCCCCCAAAAAGAACATCTAACGGACTGCTGTAAAAGAGATTAAATAAGATAACCCCTAATGAAACACCCCAGATATATTTCTTATTGAAAAGTACTAAGTGATTCAATCCTTCTGATAGTCGAAATTGAATAGCACCACTAGCCATGTTCACCATTCCTGGAACAACTGCCAATACGATATAAAGTGCAGCGATTAAACCATTAATGATTACCTGGTTTACACGATTATTTTTTGTCATTATTAATAGACTCCCTTAGTTTTTTAGCGTGGGATGGTTACGAACCACGTTTTTTTATGTCTTTTTACTGTTTATTTTTCTTTATGTATTGCTGAAACAAGTCCAACACTCATTCTAAGCGCATCATCAACCTCAAGCATACTTTTTTTCGATACATGCGTGATACGATCTTTTAGACGTTGCTTATCAATTGTGCGAATTTGCTCCATTAGTATAACTGAATCTTTTTCAATACCATCTCTACTTGCTAAAAGTCCAACATGTGTTGGCATTTTAGGCTTCTGGATGCGCGCCGTAATGGCGGCAACGATGACTGTCGGACTATAACGATTCCCAATATTGTTTTGGATAATGAGAACAGGTCTCATACCGCCTTGTTCAGAACCAATAACGGGCGATAAATCTGCATAGAATATATCACCACGTATGATACTTTCAACCATCTTATCCCAACTCTCTACATAATTTGAAGGTGCAATAACACTTCATCTTCAGATCCTTTAAAATCATTACAGATTTCACTATTCAATTGTCCCATTTCTGAGTAGCCATCAATTAACTCATCCATCATTTTTTTATGACTTAAAATAGAGTTAAATATTTCGCTATCCTTCAACGCTTCATTGGTAATCGAATAATATGCACAGTAATCGGCTATATGACTCATTGCTACTTTCTCATTTTTATCCATCTGCACTTCCCCCATAGAATTACACTCTACAGATAGTTTACCATAGCAAACTAAGCAAATAAATACTAATTTAGGTAGACATGTGGTACTCGTCCTGAAAGTGCACAGATTATTTCATAATGAATTGTTTCAGCGTACGTTGCAACATCCTGTGCTGTAATCATTTCATCGCCATCTTGGCCTATTAGAGTTACTTTTGTATCATTTGGCATTTCATGTGGCAATCTAATCATTAATTGATCCATGCAAACTCGACCAATTATTTCGCAAAATTGACCGTCGACTAATAGTTTAAAGCCTTGCATCTTTCGGGGCATACCATCTGCATACCCAATTGGTACTGTACCAACCCATTCATTTTCTTGAGCTTGATATGTAATACCGTAACCAACTGAATCACCTGCATGGATTTCTTTCACATAACTTAATTCAGATGTTAATCCAAATGCTGGTTTTAACGCATAAGGTAGTTCTAATTCACCACCAGATGGATTTAAACCATACATTGAAATGCCCATCCGAATCATATTACCGTTGCAAGCAGAGTGCCATAAGCTCGTTGCAGAATTAGAAACGTGTACATAACGAGGTCTATCAGAAACTACTGACATCAATTCATTAAATTTTGACATTTGTTTTTTAAAATACGAATCATTAGGAGAGTCTGCTGTCGCAAAGTGAGTAAAAACCCCTTCAAAGTTTAATGTATTTTGATGACTTCCAAGGAAATTAATTGCCTCTAAAAACGGTTCTGCTTCTCTAAAACCAATACGACCCATTCCTGTATCCAATGCTAAATGAACGGCCAAAGGCGCTAATTTTTCTTCACTCAGTAACTTATTAGCTTCTTGTAACCAGCCAAGTTCTGAAACAGTTACAGATATTTTGCTTTTTGCCAGTAACGGTGCATATTCAACTTTCGTTAATCCCAGAATCAAGATAGTTTCAACAAACCCGGCTTCTCGTAACGCTAATGCCTCATCAATTATTGCCACACAAAAACCTTTTACACCAGCATCTTTTGCAACTTTAGCTACTTCAATCAATCCATGACCATACGCATCAGCTTTAACAACAGCAAAAATAACCGTCTCATCTGTTAATGTCTTTTTTTCAGCTGTGATATTTGCCTTAATAGCTGCCCTATCTACCACGATTTGGGTTGGACGATGATAACCTACAACCATTTTTACATCCCCTTTTCTTGATTTTCTAAAATAACTTCAGTCATAACTAAATTGTTCGTATGAGAAATTGAAATAAAGCCATTACCCTCAAAAGGGTGCTGCGTAATTATCGGTTTACCAATTTCATTATTTAATATTTCAACATCTAAAAAGCCAACTTTATCCCCTATTCCCGTTCCAAAAGCCTTACTGTATGCCTCTTTGGCGGAAAATCTTCCAGCAATAAATTCGTCTTTATGACTACCTTTTAATTCATCAAATTGTTTAATTTCATTTGTTGTGAGAATCTTTGTTATAAATTCTTCATGTTGTTTTGCCAACTTTACTACTCGATCAATATCGGCAATATCAACACCAATTCCATAAATCATATTATCACCTATTTCTTTTCATTGATATCCTTGTTAAGTTTATCAAATTTATTCATTTTCTGCACTAAAATCGTTTATATTTTACCTATCAATATTGTAAGAATAGCAATTTTAAACAAAAAAAGAGACCTAAATTAATAGGTCTCTTTTCAATATTCAAATTAATCTTTTGTTCTGATTGTGAAGTTACGTTTTGGTGCGCTACTTCCGTTTGAACGGTTGTCATTTGAACGATTATCGCTTGAGCGGTTACCTTTGTAACCTCCGCCACCATTACCATTGCTACGGCGATCGCTACTTCCGTTACGACGATCTGAACTTCCACCGTTACTACGGTTTCCGCCACCATTACGGTTGCCTTGGTAACCACCACCGTTGCCACCACGACGATTTCCACCGCCATTGCCGCTACGACGGTTGTTTCCGCCACCACCGCCACCCCCCTTACGTCTAGGTAATGGGCGTTCTGGTGTAATCTTAACAGGTACTTGTGATGAATCATTTTTAATAACATCACTAAGTAATGCTGCAACTAAATCAGCAACTTCAAACTTAGCCATTAATTCAGTAGCTTGTTTTGCATATTTTTTAGTATCAGTTTTGTTAACTAAGGCAGTAACGTCAGCGATTGCTGTTTCAATTTGACCAGCAAATGCTTCATCATCTGTAGGTGGTGTTAAAGCCACCATACGTTTCTTAGTTAATTTTTCGATTTGACGTAAGTAATCCATTTCATTTGGTGAAACAAATGTCAATGAAGTTCCTTTATGTCCGGCACGGCCTGTACGGCCAATACGATGGACATAACTTTCAGGATCTTGAGGAATATCATAGTTAAAGACATGGGTAACCCCAGAAATATCTAAACCACGAGCAGCAACATCAGTTGCAACTAAAATATCAAGTTTACCTGATTTAAATTCACGTAAAATACTCATACGACGTTGTTGTGATAAATCACCATGGATTCCTTTAGCGTTGTATCCGCGCATTTCAAATCCTTTAGCTAATTCGTCAACACGACGTTTTGTACGACCAAACACGATTGTTTGTGTTGGGTTTTGAGCATCATACATACGTGTCATGATATCAAATTTTTCGAAATCTTTTGAGATTACGTAGAATTGATCAACTAAGTCAGTTGTTAATTCTTTTGCCTTAACAGTTACCAAAGTTGGATCTGTCATAAATCTTTCACCAATACGGCGAATAGCAGTTGGCATTGTTGCAGAGAATAACAATGTTTGACGTTCGTCAGGAACAGTTGTTAAGATGCTTTCGATATCTTCAACGAATCCCATATCTAACATTTCATCAGCTTCATCTAAAACCAAAGTTTTAACATTACCTAATTTAACGGTGCGACGACGAATATGATCTAATAAACGTCCTGGTGTTCCAACTAAAATTTGAGGTGCGCGATTAAGACTCTTGATTTGACGACGAATATCAGACCCACCATAAACAACTTGAACTTTAGCATGTTTTTCTTTACCTAAACGGTAAAGTTCTTCTTGCGTTTGAATAGCAAGTTCACGTGTTGGTGAGATGATAAGTGCTTGAACTTCATCTTTTGTTGTATCAATTGTATCTAAGATTGGTAAACCAAATGCAGCAGTTTTACCAGTACCTGTTTGTGCTTGTCCAATAACATCTTTTCCTTCTAAAGCCATTGGAATTGTTTCAGATTGGATAGGTGTTGCTTCTTCAAAACCGCTGCGTTGAACGGCCTTTAGTAGTTCATCGGATAGTCCTAATTCTGTAAATTTCAAGTATAAATTCCTCCTAATGTGTTTGCAAACTAACATGCTTCACAACACAGTTAAGAGTTCGTCGTCAATTACTGTCTTGTAAAGTTAAATTAATTTAAGTCTGACCCTTCATGAGTCACTATTTAAACTATAATAGCACCTTAAATAATATTAAGCAACTCTCTAATTACTTTGTAAAGCCGATAAAACGGTTTCTAAATGAACGCCATGGCTTCCTTTAATCAAAATAGAATCTTTTTCAGTACGTATTTTTAATAAATCTTCAACCATAGCTTCTTTTTCATCTAAATCATAATAATGAAGATGTTGATCATCATACTTTGATTTTAATGCTGTTGCTAAAGATTTTATTTGTTCTCCGTAAAGATAAACGCTTTGAATTTTTTCATTATCAAAACTATCAGCCAAGCTGAGATGCATATCGCTAGATTGCTCACCTAATTCAAGCATATCACCCAAAACAACCATTCGATTACCTTCAACATCGCTGTTTGAGAATGCTTTGATAACAGCTTTTGCAGCTGTCGGATTTGAATTATAGACATCACTTAAAATTGACTCGCCCAAATGACCTCTAAGCCACTCTGTCCGATTCTTCGTTAAATCAAAATCACTAAGCGCCTTTACAATATTTTTAGGTGACACACGATAATGACGACCAACTGAGATAGCAGCCATCGCATTATCTACGTTATATGTGCCAATCATTGGAATTGTAAAATTAAAATCAGCCATTTCTCTCACTTTAAAGCTAGTCATTGTTTGATTGCCGACAACATTTGAAACACTCAAGTCAGCACTTTCACCATGACCGAAGCCAAATGATTGCTGTTCAATATTGGAAACACGTTCTCTTAATAACGGTTCATCTGCATTATAAACCAACAAGCCGTCTTCTTTCAGCCCATTCACAATTTCCATTTTTGCATCCGCAATTTTATCTCGCGTACCAAAAAATTCGATATGTGCTTCGCCAATCATCGTAATAACAGCGACATCAGGTTGTGCAATTCGACTTAAAAAGTCTAACTCACCAGGATGATCCATCCCCATTTCGACAACAACAACTTCCGTATTAGGTTCTATACTTAATAAAGTCATCGGTACGCCTAAATGATTATTGAAATTCGCTTCCGTTTTACAAACATTATATTGCTGACTTAAAATTTCTGTAATCATATCTTTAGTTGTCGTTTTACCGTTACTACCAGTAACTGCGACAACTTTAGGATTAATTTTATCCAAGTAATGTTTTGCTAAATCTTGGTAAGCCATTAATGTGTCATCTACTAAGATAGCTGGGATTTTCGTTGGCATTGTATCTTGATGGTCAACTGCCCATAAAGTCGCTGTTGCACCATTATCAATCGCACTTTGGATATAATCATGACCGTCATTTTCTGCCACAATAGGTACAAATAAACTGCCTTCCGTTAGTTGTCGACTATCAAATGAAACACTCGATATATTAATTGGTTCATCAGTAATTTCGTTCTTGGCGCTAACTGCGCTCGCAATTTCAGTTAATTGCATTTTCATTATATAAACCCTCGCATTCATATGACCATTAAATCTATTGTTTACTATTATTTGCCTGATTTTTTTTCAATGCTAATTGTAATAATTCTTCAATTAAATCACTGTAACTCAGCCCAACGGCTTCCCACAATCTTGGATACATTGCATTTTTATAAAATCCTGGCATTGTTGTAATCTCATTTAAATAAATATCTTGGTTAGCGCTAATTAAAAAATCACACCTAGCAAGCCCTGATCCATCAATAACCGCAAAAGCTGTTTTAGAAAAACCAACTATCTTATCCAATAATTCCTCATCGAGTTCAACTGGAATTCTGGCTTCGTGATCTTCCTTCATTGCAAGTTTACGATCATAGACGTCATCAAACGACAAAATTTCTCCTGGTACACTTGTTGCGATTTCTTCGTTACCTAATAATCCAATTTCAATTTCACGTGCTACAATGCCTCGTTCTACAATCACTCGAGGACCAAGTTCAAAAGCATTATCAATTGCATATTGTAATTCAACACTATTATTCACCTGTGTAACACCGATTCCTGAACCCAAATTAGATGGTTTCACATACATTGGATAAAGTAATTCGCCCTCACATCTGGCAATCACACTTGCAGTGTTATTTTCCCAAGACTGTGAGTCAATCGCTTGGAATGGTACAACCGGAATTCCGGCTTGTTTAAAGAGTAATTTACTCATTATTTTATCATTACCGACAGCCGATGCTAGTACACTGTTACCAACATAGGGGATATTCAACGTTTCAAGTAGTCCTTGGACAGTTCCATCTTCACCATTTGGGCCATGTAAGACAGGAAAAACCACACTATCTTCAGGGTCAAATCCATTTGGCAAAAATTTTATTCCAGTTGAATTTTCATGATTATTCGTTGCTTGTCCTTTTTCATCTGTTTCTCTAAGTCTTAAATTATCAACAAATTTAACTGGTTCGTTAAGCGTCTGACCTTGCAGCCAATTCCCCGTTTTCGTAATATAAACTGGAATTACCGAATAGTATTGGTAATATATCGCTTGTGTTATTTGAAAAGCAGTTGAAAGTGAGATCTCATGTTCTGCACTTTTACCACCATAGAGTAAATAAACTCGCATTCGTATTGCCCTCCATTTTTTGCACGTCCTATTGTACCATTCTTTTTAAATTCAACAAAAATAAAAAAAGATAACATAATAATACGTTATCTTTTTAGAATATAATACTGTCTTCAAAAGCAGATTTGTTAGAAACTTCGATAAACCATTCTTGATCTACAAATCGATACTCCAAATTAGCAACTAACTTGGCACTTTCTGTCTCCAATGTTGGCTCATGCCACTTCATCTGAGAAACGTTATCTATCATAATATAGACAGGTAATATTAACTTCGTATTATTAATTGTGATCCTTGAAAAATCTAATATTACACCTTCAACAAATAATGGCATTAATTCTTCAACAATTTTTTTAGGTATCTTTTTCAACGTCATAGGACGTCGTCTAAACAGACCATTTTTTTCACGATACGATTGATTCGCATGTCTAATAATTGATTTAGAAAAAACATTATAAAATTGCGTTAAATAACGATAGTAGATTTTTAATGCATCATTTGGTAACGTTAAAAAAACGTAGTCATTCTGCAATTTATAGTAAAAAGGTGATTGAATATGAGAAAATGCATGTCCCAAATATAAGAATTCTGCTACTTCTCTTGGTGTTATTAATTCTAAATCATCTTGACTATCGAAATCAATCCAACTTTGCTTTAACCCAACAGTCTTTTTATTCAAATAACGTGCAGTATCTTCTTCCCCGGTTACCGTGTTAAATCCTGTTGCGATGTCAATTTCATTTTCATAATCCACTGGGTTTAACGATAAAATATTAGTTGGTAATCTGGGAATGCTTGTTATGAAATCTTCTTTGGAAATCCCATATGATAAAATCAAATGAGAAACCGTTTCAACATGAACGTAGACTAAATTGTCTCTCACCACTATCATCCCCATTTTATAAAATAGTTTACATTGCTTCTAATCTTTCAATTCTATCTTCCATCGGTGGATGTGTTTGAAATAATCCAGTTGTTTTTTTCTTCAATGGATTTGAAATATAAAGTGCCGCACTACTTGGATCGGCACGTTCCATTGGTTTACTATCAGAAATTTTTTCCAACGCATGGATTAGTCCTTGCGGATTACGCGTTAATTCAACAGCAGAAGCATCAGCCAAATATTCTCTGTTTCGAGAAAGTGCAAGCTGAGCAATTGTTGCTGCAATTGGTCCTAAAATAACCAATAATAATGATAAAATCATCAAAATAATTTCTAATGATCCGCCACCTTCTCGATCATCACTTCGACGGCGACCTCCGCCCCACCAAAATGAGTTCATTCCAATATTTACTAATAATGAAATTGCTGCCGATAATGCTAATGCAATTGTTGATAATCGAATATCGTAGTTGCGTACATGCGAAATTTCATGCGCCATAACGCCTTCTAATTCTTCACGATTTAATCGATTGATTAAGCCACTTGTTGCAGCAACTGCCGCGTGTTCTGGATTATTTCCCGTTGCAAACGCATTAGGACTATCATCTTCAATAATAAACACTTTTGGCATTGGAACTTGGCCCACAATCGCCATATCTTCAACAACATGCCATAATTCAGGTGCATCATCGACTGATTTTATTTCAGTTGCATGATTCATACTCATGACAACGCTAGTTGATTGTGAAATCATCAATCCCATATAAACAACTGCAATGACAACAGCCATAAGTAGTCCAGAAACAGCACTATTGAAAAAAACATAGCCAACGGCACTACCAATCGCAACCATCAATAAAACAAAACCAATTAAAACATAAACTGTTTTGCGCTTATTTCGCGCGATTTGATCATATAGCATTAGTTATCTCCTAACTGTTTAATCAAATGAAACGTTGGGTACAGCTTTTTCAGCTTCAGGGACTTCAAGATATTCTACTTTTGTAAAATGATGAATTCCGGCAACAATGTTACTTGGAAATGATTGAATTTTTGCATTTAAACTTGCAGCAGTTGAGTTAAATAGTTGACGTGAATAAGAAATTTTATTTTCTGTATTTGATAGTTCTTCCATTAACTTAGTGAATTCTGTGTTAGCTTTTAAATCTGGGTAACTTTCAGATAACGCAAAAATACTTTTCAATGATTGACTCAATTGATTAGAAACTTCCATTGTTGTTTCATGTGCATCCGTTGGTACTTGTGTTAATTGATTACGTAATTCAACTACTTTAGCAAATGTTTCTTTTTCGTGAGTTGCATATCCCTTAACAGTTGAAACTAAGTTAGGAATTAAATCATTACGACGTTTTAATTGGACGTCAATTTGACTCCATGATTCCTCAGTCCGGATTTTTGCTTTTACTAAACCATTGTAGCCGCTAATGTACATAATAACTAAAAGTACTACGATAACTCCGATAATAATCATTGCCATAATTTTCAGTCTCCTCTTTAAATATAAAGTGTCTTATTTTAGTTTCTATTCTTAATTATCATACCAAAGTTAGACCCTTTTAGAAAGCAATTAAGCTAACGGTTACACCAATTTATCTAACTAGTTTTAATAATGTGATTATTATGGCATAATAGCATTATTAAGAAATTTGTAAAGGGGATTATTAACATGAATGTATTATTTGTATGTATGGGAAATATTTGCCGATCACCAATGGCTGAAGCAATGTTACGAGACGATTTAGCTAAGTTAAACCTTTCTGACCAAGTAACTGTTGATTCTGCTGGCACAAGTTCTTCACAAGAAGGAAATGGCGCCCATGAAGGGACTATTACTAAACTTGTTGAACATCAGATTCCAACAGATGGCTTAATCTCACGTCCGGTTAGTTACTTAGATTTCATTAATAGTGATTTAATTATTGCAATGGATGATATCAATGTTGAGCGTCTTGAAAAAGCTGCACCTGCATCTAAAAAAGAAAAAATCGTTAACTTCCTTTCAATTGTTCCCGGTAAAGAAAAAGAATCTGTTCCTGATCCATGGATTACTGGTGACTTTGACGAAACTTATAACTTAATTAGTCTTGGAATGCCTTACTGGATTGATTATATTAAAGCACAAATTAAATAATAAAAATGACCACAAATTTTAAAATTTGTGGTCATTTTTATTATTTATTATTATGAATCATTTTAAAATACTTTTGAACTGTTTTTGGTGCAGCATTGTATGTCCAATCTTTAACATACTCACCTTGGACCATCAAACGTCCGGCACCCGTATCATCACAAGTAATTAATGTGACTAATTTTTCTCCGGGTACATCATCAATAACTTGAACGTCTGTTGCTTTGATATATTTCATTTTAGATGTTTCATACTCATAAATCTTTTTAGCATCTGTTAAATAGATTTTTTGGCCAATTTTCATGCTAACTAATGGACTAAACAATAAATCCTTTCGAATCATATGATGTCCAGCAAGTGCATAATTACCCTCGCCCATTTTTTGGTTTTCCTTTAAAGTTCCAGCAGCAAGTGCCAAGGTATCAGTGCTAACGCCTTTAGCAATCGGCAAGTTCATTGAGACATCCGGAATACTAATTTCTCCAAGTAAAACCAAATTTTTTTCATTTGCTTTTGCTTTCACGACATCTGCCGTATTCAAACTCTTAACTTCACTAAAATCAAAGGATGCTTTTTTATTTTTATTTTTATCGACTAATTCTGAATTAATGGTTGGGTCTGTTAGTCCAACAATAAAGTTTTTAATTTGTTCATTGAATACTAGCGAAAGCCCCACCAATAACAATAGTATTAATAATATAGTTGTTAGCCATTTTTTCCAACGACTTTTTTTAGCTGCTTTATTTTTTTCCATTAATAACCCCCACTTTCGCTTAACAACTATTTTACCATATAACTTTTATCCTTGTTTAGTGTTATGATTATAATTATCAAAAAATATCTTTAGGGGGACTGTTTAATTTGTTGACTTCACTAAAATCAACATTTTTTCGTTCTAGACAACCTTGGGAACAAAATTTATTTGTTTTATGGTTTGGTACGTTCATGGCTGGCGTGGCATTTAGTTTAATTATGCCATTTATGTCACTTTATATTGATACGTTAGGTGACTTCACCAAAACCGAATTAAATTTTTATAGCGGCATTACCTATTCATCTACATTTTTAATTACCGCCATTGTTTCCCCACTATGGGGTCGTTTAGCTGATCGAAAAGGTCGTAAATTAATGATTTTAAGAGCTTCATTCGGAATGGCCATTGTTTTAGGCCTGATGGGGCTTGTCAGTAACGTTTACCAATTAATTGCGTTACGTTTATTACAAGGTGTCTTTTCTGGTTATATTAGTAACTCACAGGCACTGATTGCAACAGAGACACCCAAGCGGCAAAGTGGTAAAGCACTCGGTATTTTAGTTACCGGTAGTGTTACTGGTACTTTATTTGGACCACTAATCGGTGGCGCAATAGCTGGGGTCTTCGGCTATCGTATTACCTTCTTCATTACTGCTGCGATTTTGCTAATTGTTTTCTTACTTAGTTATTTCTTTGTACATGAACATTTTACGCCTGTTGAAAAAGGTGAAATGCAAACGTCAAAAGAAATCTTCAAGAAATTACATCATCCTAAATTAATTATCGGGATGTTTGTCACTACCTTAATCATTCAAGCATCAAATTATTCCATTAGTCCTATTCTAAGCTTATACGTTCGAGAACTCTTACATAACGTTGGAAATGTTACCTTTATCAGTGGGTGTGTGGCTTCTATTCCAGGAATAGCAACGCTAATTGCTGCGCCTCGCTTAGGAGTACTAGGCGATAAAATTGGAACAGAACGTATTTTAAAAATTGCACTTACTGTCGCAATTTTCATTTTTATTCCAATGGCATTAGTGACTAATGTTTGGCAACTTGGCGGCTTACGTTTCTTAATTGGGATTACGGATGCCGCAATGTTACCTGCAGTTCAAACAATTCTAACAAAAAATACACCGGCAGAATTCACAGGTCGAGTGTTCAGTTACAATCAATCATTCCAAGCCATGGGATCAGTCGTTGGTCCTATGATTGGCTCTACCGTTTCTGGCGTATTCGATTACAAAGGTGTCTTTATTTCTACCGCTATTTTAGTTGGTATTAATCTCATCTGGGTTCTCTACGTCACAAAAGGGATGTATTCACGAAAAGCTGAATAGTAACGTTCAATCTAGTTGAACGTTACTATTTTTTTGTATAAAAAAAGGAAGAAGCTTATTGGCTTCTTCCTTTTCGAAATAGTTCTTATTTTGCAGCGTTTGCGTCTGTAAGACCATATTTCTTGTTGAAACGATCCACACGGCCATCGGCTTGAGTGAATTTTTGACGTCCAGTATAGAATGGATGTGAATCCGATGAAATTTCGACACGAATCAATGGGTATGATTTGCCATCTTCCATTTCAATTGTTTCTTCTGAATGTTTTGTTGAACCTGAGATAAATTTGTAACCTGAAGTAGTATCCATAAATACAACTTCATGGTAATCTGGATGGATTTCTTTTTTCATAAGTAAGTATTCTCCTTTGCCCTAATCCATCTGCTGAATTAGAGTTATTCTTTATATTACAACATGCACAATCTTATCACGAATTAACTCGTTTTACAATTAAATTTTATTTACTTGTTTTTGTTAACTCTTTTAAAAATTCAGCATTATTTTTTGTTTTCTTCATTTTTTGGATAACACGTTCCGTAGCACCTAGTGAATCGCCTGTCATCATCTTTCGAATCTGCCATAGTTCTTCAATTGTTTGCTTAGATAATAATAATTCTTCTTTACGTGTACTTGATTTTTTTAAATCGACAGCAGGGAAGATACGGCGTTCAGCAAGCTCTCTTGAGAGTTGTAATTCCATATTACCGGTTCCTTTGAACTCTTCATAAATCACATCATCCATTCGGCTACCCGTATCAACCAAAGCAGTTCCTAATATTGTCAGGCTTCCACCTTCTTCAATATTACGTGCAGCACCAAAGAATTTTTTAGGTCGATAAAATGCTGCTGGATCAATCCCACCTGATAACGTCCGTCCGCTTGGCGGAATCGTTAAATTATACGCTCTAGCCAAGCGAGTAACTGAATCCATTAAAATAACAACATCTTGCTTATCTTCAACTAATCGCATTGCACGTTCTAAAACAAGTTCAGAAACACGCGCATGGTTCTCTGGTTGTTGATCGAATGTTGACGATACAACATCACCTTTAATTGATCGTTCTAAATCAGTCACTTCTTCAGGTCGTTCATCAATTAATAGTACGATTAATTTTACATCGGGATGATTTTCTGCGATTCCTTGAGCAATCTCTTTAAGTAAAGTTGTTTTCCCAGCTTTAGGTGGTGCCACGATTAAACCACGTTGACCAAATCCAATAGGAGCAAATAAATCAGTTAATCTCGTTGAAAGATTTTGACTAGTTGTTTCTAAAGTTAATTGTCGATTAGGATATAAGGGCGTCAGTGCAGGAAAATGTGGACGTTCCTTTGCTTCTTCTGGATTTTTACCATTAACTGTATCAACGTGCATTAACCCATAATAACGTTCATTAGGCTTTGGTGGTCGTGCTTTACCTCCGACTAAATCCCCATTTCTTAAATTAAATCGCTTAATTTGTGAGGCAGAAATATAAATGTCCTCTTGTGATGGGCCGTAGTTAATTGGACGCAAAAAACCGAATCCATCCTGATTGGGAACAATGTCTAAGACACCTTCCATCAAAATGAATCCTTGTTGTTTTGCTTGAGCCCTTAGAATTGCCAAAGACAATTCTTTTTTATTCATTTGGCTATAATATTGTATTTTATATTCTTGGGCATAGCCATAAATTTCTTTAAGCGTCTTGTCTTTTAATTCACCCATCGTTAAGAAGTCGCTCATTTAATCACCTAATCTTCATCAATAATTTCTACATCAGCAGATAAATTTGTCATTTTTTGTACAACGCAATCATAACCACGTAAAATATTATCGGCTTTCTCAATGACAGTCGTACCATTAGTCATTAAAGCAACTTCAAGTAATGCAGCACCTGCACGAATTTCATCTGCATAAACAGTTTGGCCTGTTAATTCAGTTGATTGATTGATTCGAATAATGCCATCTTTTGATTCAATCTTAACACCCATTCGTTGCATTTCTGGAATGTGCTTAATCCGTTCAGGATAAAGTGTATCAATAATACGACTCTCACCTGTAGCCTTGAGCATAACGGCAGTAATTGGTTGTTGCAAGTCAGTTGCAAACCCAGGATATGGTGAAGTTGTCACTTCAATTGGGATAATTTTATCGCCACCAGGAACAAAAATACTATCTTCATTCACTTGGAAAGTAACGCCCATTTCACTAAGTTTAGCTAAAAATGAATCTAAATGTTCAGTAATAACATTCTTAATTAAAACGCCCTCACCCATTGCAGCAGCAAGTGAGATATAAGTACCAGCTTCAATACGATCTGGAATAATCGTATGCGTATTAACAGCTTTTAAGCTATCAACACCTTGAATTCTGATTTCACCAGTCCCCGCACCACGAATATGAGCACCCATATTATTCAAGAATGTTGCAATATCAATGGTTTCAGGTTCTTTTGCAGCATTTTCAATGATTGTGGTTCCTTTTGCACGGACAGCAGCCAATAAAATGTTAATTGTTGCACCCACTGAAACAAGGTCCATAAAAATACGGGCTCCCTTTAATCCTTCAGGGCCACTCGTAATAATCACTGCGTCTTCTTCTTCGATAACTTCAGCGCCAAGAGCTTTAAATCCCTTGATGTGTTGATCAATCGGACGTGGTCCAATATTATCACCACCAGGAAATCCAACAACTGCACGACCGAACCGACCTAATAAGGCACCCATAAAGTAATAAGAAGCTCTTAAACTTTTAATGGCACCACCAGGTAAAGGTTCATCCTTAATCATCGTAGGATCTACCATTAAGTTACCAGCGTTAAATTCAGACTTAACATTCATTTGATCTAAAATTTTCATTAAATTATGTACATCTAAAATATCGGGGACACTGTCAAAATGCACAGGTGTATCCGCAAGAATAGCTGCAGGAATCAATGCAACAGTACTATTCTTAGCACCACCGATTATTACTTCGCCAGACAGTTTTTTACCGCCTCTAATAATCATCTTTTTCATTTATTATTTCCTCACTTAAAAGTGCTTTCACAAATTGATTATAACTATATTAATAATAAAGAAAAAGTTCACGAAATACAATAGATATTCGCCACTTTATCCAAATATACAATCTTGCCTGATACTATTTTAATAATTGAGCCATATCAGCTGGGAGTTCTGATTCAAAAGCTAATTTTTTACCCGTAAATGGATCTTCAAAGCTTAATTTAGCAGCATGTAATGCCTGTCTATCAATACCTTTGTCCATCGGGCCATCATATAACGCATCCCCAACCAAAGCATGATGAATAAAATCAAAATGTACACGAATTTGATGTGTTCGGCCCGTAACTAACTTCACATCAACTAATGTGTAGTCTGGAAATCTCGTTACAACTTTATAAGTTGTTTCTGAGGCTTTTCCTTCAGCCATAACAGAACGACGAATTTCGCCTTCCTTTTTACCAATTGGTTCTTTAATATCTCCTTGATCACTTTTAACGTCACCTGCAACAATTGCTAAGTATGATTTTTCTAACTGACCATTACTTAATTGAGCAGCAATCAAACTATGTGCAAATCCATGCTTAGCTAATAAAACAAGTCCACTTGTAAAACGGTCTAAACGCGTAATAACATGTGGCACGAAACTACTTGAATGAGTTGCAATCAAATGGCCTTTAACACGGTTAACCAATGTTGTATCTTCATTAGATGGGCCTGGCACGGTTACCATACCAGCTGGCTTATCGACTACTAACCAGTTTTCATCTTCAAAGACGATATTTAATGGTTCATCACTTGCATGTATGGCATCGTTATCTGGTTCTTCTGGCAACGTCAAAATAACTTCATCACCATCAATCAGTTGATAATCCCAATATTCATTCTTTTTGTTAACTCGAACTTGTCCCTCGCCTTGTTTAATTCTGGCGATTAATCGTTTACTAACGCCAACCTCAATTAAAAATTTTTTTAAACTAATTGTGCCTTCACCATTGTTTGTTAGCGTAAATTGCATGTCATTATCCTTCATTTCTCGTCATAACGTTTATTCTCTATCTTATCACACTTGGTAGCCTATAAAAAAAGGCGATTATAATCGTTAAATTATAATCGTCTTTTTTTATTTTGTAATAAATAAATGTTTGCCCAATTCGATACTGTTTAATGCTTCAAAAGAAATCCCCCACGAATATCTCTTGTTAGTTCTCTATAATATAGAGTATACCGAATGATTCATGGGTTGTACTATCAAAAAAAAAACTAGAAACATTTTTACTGATAGTGTTTTCTATTCACGTTTAACAGTCGTTTCCCCATCTCTGGCATATCATTATCAAGTCCTAATGCAGTGATAATATACTTATCAAATGCATTGTTTTTATAATTTTTATTCATGAAATTAGTAACCACCATATCATATCGTTGACTAGAATCATAAATACTGACATTAACGCGTAAATTAATATTTAAATCTTGACTCATATTTCTGACAAATAATTCTTTAATTCGCTCGTTTGCATTTAAATCAACCCCAACTGTTAACATGGTTTCTTTTTCTAACAATCTAGCGCTAAAAATTTCGACCATTTTATTAATAAATGGCTGCCTGTATCGCTTATAGAAATCAGACCATTTTTTAGCTAATAATGGACTGTCGATTAATTCATCCATGGCAATCTCAACATGACGTCGAACTGAATGATTTGAATATTTTTTTCGATAACTATTCATCATGTAAGTTCCCACGGCATCCATCGTTCCATGAAAACAAAATGCTTCAGTACAAATTGGGTACAATGATTTACTAACATTTTCACCGATAATTTTAACATCTAATTTAGATTCAAATCCTTGTTCCAAATATTTAACAGCTTGTTGAAGTTTGGTGTTATTTGTGTGATTAATTGCAATAAAATCGCGGGACAAGTAAGCACTTGAAGGAACTGAAACAAAAGCAGTTGTCCAAGCGTAAAGTAGGGCGCTCTCAAAATGAACATCAATTTTATTTGAGAACTTAATATAAATATCTTGCATCTTTTCTTCAACTTGGTTAAATAGTGAATTATTTGCAATCATATCTGCTAAATCATCAGAAATCACCCAATTATCACGATCTTTTCGCATCATTCGATGAACACTGACCTTCATCCAAATTCTAGTCCTCATTAAATTACTATCATTCACATTGAAGTTAAAATATGTTTCAAATACTTTAATGTATTCAAGAATGACGCCCGCTTCTATCGTATCATTATAGTTAAAATCTGTCGCTAGAAATAGTGAATAGTAAAAAAATCTAATTTGTAATTCAGAACCAACTACCTCACCATGTGCAATTTTAATCTGAAATTCAGACAACAAATTATTAAGTTGCTTAATTCTTCTGAAGATAGATGATTCACTAACATTTAAACTAAGACTCAAATTTTCAATACTGCTATTTTCATCATAATAGAATGCCATTAAAATTTGGTAATTAATAGACTCTTTCACATACCGATAAACCGTTTCGTAAAAATTAATTTTGCCTTTACCTATAAATTGAATGTTATTCTTTTTTATGATCATATAGGGTTCATCACCTGAATTGAATTCGCCATCCAATTACTCTAGTGCAACTCGCAAAGCTGTATTTGAAACATTTAATCGATTACAGATTACTTTTCTTGATAACCCATGTTCATTTAATGATAGCAATTCAATAATTTCACATATTAAAAACTCTGGTCGATCCAGAATATCTTTTTTGTACATTTATTCCTCCGAGAATTCTCATAATTACCAGCATGTCAACTTTAGTAAGAATATTATATATTTTATTTTAACACAAAACATTAAAAAGAGAATTTTCTAACACTATCTTAACAATTATCGTTAACCAGTTAGTTTCTATTTGATTTCTAAATAAAAAAGATTAACTTAAATAAGTTAATCTTTTTACGTTTAAACTTGTTTAATAAACTTAACGAATGCTTGTTGGCCGTGGTCATCTTGTTTATAAACCCCAGCATCTTCAAGAACACGCATAAAGACTTTTCCAACTTCGTTTTGTACGAGCTCACTAACCGTCTCTTTAGAAATCATCGAATTATCACGCTTAATTTCATCAGCCCAAGTTTTATGATAAGCCGCCATGACATTTGGTTGATCTGTTAGATACTTCTCAACCTCTGTTATTTCAGTTTTCAAACGAGGTGGTAAAATAGCTAATCCCATAACTTCAATCAAGCCAATGTTTTCTTTTTTAATATGTTGAACATCAGCATGTGGATGATAAATACCATCTGGAAATTCATCAGATGTTTGATTATCTCGCAAGACTAAATCCAATTCATAACGACCGTCACGCATTCGAGAAATTGGCGTCACAGTATGATGTGGCGTACCGTCAGCATCTTTTGCCAAAATTTGTGCATCGGCATCACTATATTCTTGCCAAGACGTTAAAATTTTTGCTGCTAAATCAGCTAATCGTTCTGGATTTTCACCATTTAAACGAATGACTGACATTGGCCAGTTCACAATACCTGCTTGAATGTCATCAAATCCTGCAAATTGCATTGTTTGACTCATTTCTGCCTTTGCCATTGGAAAATCATGACGTCCACCTTGATAGTGTTCATGCGTTAAAATTGAGCCACCTACAATTGGTAAATCTGCATTACTTCCCGCAAAATAGCCCGGGAATTTTTTAACAATTTGAAGTAAATCTGAAAATGTCGTTTTGTTAATTACCATAGGTTCATGCTTTTCATCTAAGAAAATTGAATGTTCATTGAAGTAAGCATAAGGCGAATATTGAAAGCCCCATGTTGCATCCCCCAAATCAAATCGTACAATCCGATGATTGCGACGAGCTGGGAAATCTAGTCTTCCAGCATAGCCTTCATTTTCCATACATAATTGGCATTTAGGATAACCCGTTTGTTTCATTGTTTTAGCTAAAGCAATTTGCTTTGGATCTTTTTCAGGTTTAGATAAATTAATGGTGATTTCTAAATCACCATAATTTGTTGGTACCTGATAAGCAATGTTTTTCGCAATAGCCGCAACTTTGATGTAATCGTTAGCCTGACTTAATTCATAAAAATAAGCCAAAGCTTTCTCTGGGTCTTTTGCGTATAAATCCCAGAAATGTTTATTCACGTGACTTGGAATTGGTGTGACCAGATCCATTAATTTAGCACCAAGAATATCTTGCTCCGCGATTAGAGCACTGATTTTCTCGTTTTTGATTGCTAAATTAAGTAGCTCGTCTTTAACAGCAATTATTGTGTCAGAAACTGGTTCAGTTACTTCTATCTCTGATTCACCAACCAAATCTAAAACGACGTTTACTAAATAAATTTTATCATCTGTCGAATAAGTCGTTGGATCAAACTGAATAACTTTATCGACGAATTTTGAAATTAATTGTTTAGAATCCATGTTTTTCCCTCTATCTCTTTATGCTTAATCTAATTTTTTAGCGCCATCAGCAATTTCTGCTAAATAGAAACTTGGTGCATAACCGATTTTTTCTTCGTAGATACGACCCACTTCACTTTCAAATGCGTCAACTTTGTCTTTAGCAACAATGGCAATTGCACAACCACCAAAACCAGCACCAGTCATTCGAGCACCTAGTACTCCTGGTTGTTCCCATGCTGTTTCAACAAGTGTATCAAGTTCAATACCCGTTACTTCATAATCAAATTGTAATGAAACATGTGAAGCGTTAACTAATTTACCAAAACGTACTAAATCTTCATTTTTCAAAGCTTCTTGAGCCATAATCGTCCGTTGGTTTTCTGAAACTGCATGACGCGCACGTTTTAGAAGGTTTTCTTTTTGGATTAAGTATGTTTGTAAATCAAAGCTAGCATTGTCCAAATCACCTAATGATTTAATATCATTTTTCTCTTGTAATAATGCTAATGCTGCTTCACATTCACTACGTCGTTCATTATATTTAGAATCTGCTAATTCGCGACGTTTATTTGTATTCATAATAATAATAACGTTGTCTTTTAAATCAATTGGTACTAAATCGTAATCTAGTGTATTTGTATCCAGTAAGATAGCATGATTTGCTTTACTCATACCGACTGCAAATTGATCCATAATTCCTGAATTAACACCGATAAATTTATTTTCTACCATGACACCTGTTTTAACAAGATCAACACGATCAATGTCTAAATTAAATTGATCTTCTAAAATAACACCCATCAATAATTCAATTGATGCAGATGATGATAAACCAGCACCATTTGGAATGTTACCTTCAAGTAAAATATCTAATCCTTTATCAATAACATAACCTTGCTCTTTCAAGTAAACAATCATCCCTTTTGGATAATTAGCCCAGTTATGTTCTTTTTGATATGATAAATCACTTAAATCAAATGAGACAACGCCATTATCTTTAAAGTTATTTGACATGATATTAATTGTTGTATCATCACGTTTTGTTGCAACTGCATATGTGCCTAATGTAATTGCTGTTGGGAAAACATGTCCACCATTGTAATCAGTATGTTCCCCAATTAAGTTGATACGACCTGGTGAGAAGTAACTTGCATTTGCGTCCACACCGTAAACATCTTTAAATTCGCTCTTTAATTCATTAATTTTCATTATATTTTCCTCCAATTTATTAACCGCTTTCATTTTACTAAATATTTACTAAAATTACAATCTTTTTACGACATTCTTTTTATTATGGTAAACTGATACACATAACCAATCAATCAGGAGGTAGTCATGGCAACACTTAAAGACATTGCACAGTTGGCAAAAGTTTCTAATGCAACTGTTTCTCGCGTGTTAAATTACGATCAAACATTATCCGTTGGCGACGATACACGTAAACGAATCTTTGAAGCAGCTGAAAGTTTAAATTATTCAAAAAATAAAAAGAAATCCAGTACACCTCAAGGTAAGATTGCTATTATCGAATGGTATACAGAAAAAGAAGAATTAGATGACCTGTATTACCTTTCAATTCGAATTGGTATCGAACGTAAATTAATTGAACTCGGTTATGAAATTACACGTTTTTTCCAAAATGATCAATTTAGCGCCTTGACTGATACTCTTGGTGCTATTGTTATCGGTAAATACAGTGCAGCACAAATAGCCGGATTTAAAGAACTAAATTCTAATTTAGTTTTTGTTGATATGAACACACTAAATTTTGGTATTAGTTGCGTCATGACTGATTTCAAAACGCCAGTTACAACCGTTATTGACCATTTTAAAAAACAAAATTTAACTAAAATTGGCATGATTGCAGGACAAGAAAGTACATTTGATGATGTCAATTTAGGCCCAGATTCCCGCTTCACTCACTTTAAAAATCACTTAGAACGTACTAGCAACTACCATCCCGAATGGGTTTATACAGGCGATTTCACGCCAGAATCAGGTTATCAATTAACCTTGAAATTATTAAATGATCAATCAGATAATTTACCAGAAGCGTTGTTTATTGCAAATGACGCAATGGCTGTCGGTGCATTACGTGCATTAAATGAAATATCAATTAAAGTGCCTGAACAAATCAGTTTAATTAGTTTTAATGACACATCTATTGCTGAATATACTTTCCCAACGCTTAGTTCAGTTAAAGTTTATACAGAAAAAATGGGTCAATCTGCTGCAGAACTATTAGTCAATCAAATGTCGATGACTGAAATTATCCCTCAGATTATTACCATTGGAACAACCTTAACACTTAGGAATAGTTCCAAATAAAAACAACTGGTATTCAGAAATTAATCTGAACATCAGTTGCTTTTTATTTTTTATTACGACCAATTAACCAGAATACTAGACCAACAGCAAGTAAAATTAAACTACCCACTAACATGGTATTAAATGTGTCACTGATATAATTATTCACAATATCAGTAAAAACAGAAGCTTTACTAGACACAATACCAATTAGGCCACTGTACAAGGCAATTGCAGAACCAATTGAAACTAGAACACCACTCCAGATTGCACTGAATCCGACGTATTTAAGCGGTATAAAGAATGCCCGATTAATAGCCAGTAAGAGTAGCGCAAAAATAACAGAAGCTATTAAACTATACATAAAGGCTGTTTGGACTATTACTTTTACCGAACTAACTGTACTAGCAATTTTTGAAAGATATGGCGTTTGGATATTATTCGTCAAATATTCACTTAAATTACTTTTAAAAGTTGCGACAATCCCATCAATTTTAGCGCTAACCAACGGATTTGATGTGTCCGTTTTTTTCATAACGTTGCTAGCAACTTGATTGGTAATCTCAGTTGGATTGATGACAGTTTGTTTTCCAGCATATACGTTACTAAAACTATTTTTCGCAATGTTAGTAACTTGTTGATTCGTTAAAGCATCTTTAACAGCTGACGTTGGCACATCATTTAATGTCGCAATACTTGAAATACCATCATTCATCTGTCGTGTCACAAGTGTCACGTTCGAATCTGTTAAAATTTTTTCTTCAGTATAAGTTTGATTCAAAACGGTTATTTTTAAGACACTTGTCACAAATAGTACGATTAAACTAAGGCTCAAGAAGAAAGATATCCAGCCGTTTAGACCTTTATGGTTGTCTATCTGATAGGTCTCAGTATGTTGCTTTTGGAATTCTGCACGCATGATTCTATCCCCTTTTGTTAATTCTCAAATTATTTAAATTTTAACATTCAATTGTAGGTTAATTGTACGCGACATGATTGAAAAATGGTAGTTTGATTTATTAATCATGAAATTTTATCATTATGCCCCATTATGTTATTATCCCAGTAATTACTGTTTAACTTTTTCAAACTAGAAAGAGGTTATATCATGCCTAATAGCTTAGGATTAATTTTAAAAGAAACTCGCCAATCGCTACACTTAACTCAAAAAGAAGTTTCCAAAGATATTTGTGCGCAATCGATGCTTAGTGCTATTGAAAATAATAAATACATACCTAATGCACAGCTCTTAATCCAACTATGTCATAAATTATCGATTACTTTAGACCAAATAAGTCTTCTGGAAAATTTTGATATCAGTTCAGAAAATGAATTCAATGAACGTGTATCTAAGTTATGTAATCAACACCAATACAAAGAGTTACTCCAGTTTCTAAATAAAGAAACGGTTACCAATAATTTAAAAACGGATAAGCAACTTCAGGCATACTATTATTATATCGGTATTGCAACTCTACATACTGAAAATAAATTGATTGCTACCGAAAAATATATTAAGTTGTCCCTTGCTTCCAGTAATAAAATTCTGCCAGATACCCTTACCCGACTTGGTACCGTCTCTTTGGCCTTTATATATGCAAAGCAAAATTTACAAAATAAGGCTGAGAAATATATTGATCAGACTTTTATGGACTTTAATAAATTATTTTATGAAGAAAATCAAAATATTTTATTCTATTTGACAGCACTTATTTATTTTAAGCTCAATAATTTAACAATGTCTCTTAATTGGATAAACAAGTCTGTTAAATTCGCTACTGATCATAACTCACACTATATGTTAGCCAACTCTTTTTATTTAATGGCTCAAATTGCAAAAAGAGCAGAAGATAAAGATAATTTTTTAGCCGCTACTGAAAAGCAACAGCTACTAACTGGCCTTTTTAATGAACAAATTTATAAAAATATTTAGAATATCAGAATACTGATTTTTAATTTTTACTCAAATTGGATAGGATGAAGTCATCAAATAAAAGGAGGTTTCATCCTATGGAAAAACCACTATTTTCAAATGTTATTTCAATCAAATCAAGTAAAGAAAAAATCGCGTTGTTTTTAAAAAATCCGGAAACTTTACTGAAATGGATACCTGATATTATTCAGGTACAGCCAATTGACAACAATAAATTCAATATTCACAGAACAGATTCTGCTTTGAATAAAAATGAGGAAATTTCTGTTAGTTCAGAAAATGATACAATCTACTATGAAAGTACCGGAGGAAAACTCGAATACACTCTAATTTTTAATTTGACTAGTAAAAATGCAACAACATTATTAGAAGAAAATTTTTACTTGTCTGAAAATGATCATTCACATTTACCATTAAAATTACTCATGCCAATCGCTAAACATGCCTTTAATTCAAACTTACAAAGCTTTAAACGAATAATTGAAAACAACTAAAAAAGAGATTCCTGCAAGGAGTATGGCTAATTTTTGTTACTTCTTGGTAGCTTGTAAAATTAATCCGAACGCTGTTCGGACAAAAAAGGTCAGCTTCCTTTAAAATGGTGTTTACCACAAACACACTTTCTAGGAACTGATCTTTTGTCTAGTATAACCTAATCTGAACGAATTAAAATTGAAACTTTCTGTGAGTTAGAACTATCTAATTCTGAAATGACCATCATTTAAACCGTTCACCAGGTTTCAAATTATAGTTGCAGCGCCTTAATGATTTCAACTTTTTTAAACTATATAATATAGATTTTTGTTTCTAAAAATCGTTATAAAAAACAAATTTAACACCATCATAGCTGCCTTTCAAGAGAAAAATTTCAAATTCTTTTACACAAACGTTAATATATTGTTCTACATCCTCTTTTTTAAGTAAACCTGGAAAGTCTTCGATAGACATATCATCAAAATCAGCATCCAAGTCTTCAATAATTTCACTAATATCACGATCAATTATTTCGTTGACCCCAGTCGATAAGTATTTGTTATTTTTCAAAGTTACCAGTTTATATTGTTTTATCAGAATACCATTATAATAGTGAAAGTCTAAATAGAATCTTCGTAGCGCTTCATCCTTACTATAACTCATGTTTTCTAAAATATATTTTTTATAAACAGTTTTTAGCCAAATATCATCAGATATAAGATGAAGATAATATCCTAGTTGAAACGTATTCAAACATGTTCCATACTCCTCTAGAAACATGTTTGGAAACATATCATGTTCTCCATCTTCGCGTTTCACCATAAAGTGCGTAAGCTCTTTGGGTGTTCTCGAATTTTTGTTAACATCTGGAGTAATACTTCCAATTAAAAAATCATTTCCAAACCCATGCTTATTATTTATTACTTGTGCAATTGATAAATGCATTATTCTTGATCCCATTTGTCTAACATCCTTTTTTTACTGTGTGAGTATAATAATCTTGTAAGTATAATTTACTGTCATTTGCATAAAAACCCTCTTTAATCATGAGATGTGGCAACGCAACACAATTTTTCCCCATTGTAACACCTGGATATGTCATAGTGTAAGCTCCAATGCGACAGTGATCACCTATAATGGCTCCAAATTTTGAACTTGTTTTTAAATATGTTTTATCATCGAAAAAAATTTTTTTTGTTTTATGCCATCCAGTCGCGTCAATTTCATCATACAAGTTAAAGCTGGAAGTCGACGCATAAGCTGAAAAGTTTACATCACTTCCAATAAAAGACCGCGTTATTGTATTAAAGTGTGCAATATGCGTATCATCCAGAATCACACTATTAATAATCTCCGAGGAATGCCCAATTATAGTATTTTCCCCAATATAACAGCCACCTCGAATAAATGCACTTTTCCCAATCAATGCATTGTCTTTGATGACTGCTGGGCCTTTGATGTAAGCAAACCCCTGAATAATAACATTTTCACCGATATACACATTCCCCTCAATAATTGCACTCTTTGATATTTGGCTACTATTTGCAGTGTATGAATGATTTAATCTAGTTAGATCCACATAATTAAAATTATCCAAAAAATCAACAACAGTTTGCTTCAACATACCATTACGCAATCTCTCATCATTAACGTCTATAAAATTGTGTAAATCAACAACGTTCTTAGTTTTCATTATTTCCACCAGCTTTACTCAACTCTCCATTTAATAATTCCGTTTTAGTTCCAATCCAAGTTCTAATTGAGCTTAAACCATATTTATTGAACATATATTTTCTTTTCCTTAGCGTATATTTTTTAGCTTCTTCGGTGCTTACTGTATTTTTATTTTTTTCATGTGGATAGTGAACTGCAATCGCAGATCTATCAAGGATAAATCTAATATGATGCACAAATGCGTTAATAGCGAAATCTGCATCCTCTCCACCATAAGTTGTGTAAGCCTCATCGAATCCTCCGATTCTTTGATAGGCATCTTTTGATATTCCAATATTACATGACCAACCAATTACCCATGGTGCTGGCCACTTAGACAAATCATCTCCCATTGACTGGTATACTGATTCACGGCGATCATACGCATTTAAATTCAATAATACTTGAATCGTGCCATCGACATCCGCCGCATTAAAGTTATCAATAATTGCCTGTTTATATTTATCATGATCATCAAATCCCGCAACATAACCAATCACAAAACTATTTTCATTATTTACTAAAATTCTATGGTACTCACTCACAAATGTACTACAAACTGCAATACCAGCATCAATAAATACGAGATATTTACCCCCAGAGATATTTGCTCCAGCATTTCTCGCTTCAGAAACCTTAAATCCATTATCCGACTGATAATAGTACTTAATATTCAGTGATGTCTCAAATGCCTTAACAATTGAGATTGTTTCTTCAGACGATCCATCATCGACAACTATTACTTCAAAAGTCGTATTATTCAGTTTTTGTTTAAGTAGTGACTGCAAACTAATTTCAAGTAATTTATTCCGATTGTAGGTTGGAATGATTACGGATATATCAAAATTTTCCATTACTATGCGCTCCCTTTAAGACTAACTTAGTGCTATTATTTTCGTACAGCTTTAAAAACGGTGTGTAAACAACAAAAGACATAATGATAATTACGATTTGAAACACAACATATTTATAACTTCCTAGCAAAAAGCCTGAAATTAATGGTGGTGTTATCCACGGAAGAATGACACCGTTAAACGGCGGAATAACTCCATATAGAATACAAAGATATAAAGACATTCCGGTAATAACTGGAATAAAAATGAACGGTACTACCATGTATGGATTCAATACAATTGGTAGTCCAAAAACTATTGGTTCGTTAATATTAAATAAACAAGGTACAAAAGCACCTAATCCTAGCTTGCGATTACCTGACTCTTTTGAAAAAATAATCATTGATAGAATAAGCCCTATACTAATACCGCTTCCTGTCATAGTAATAAATTGATTTAAAAACTGTTGAGTTACTATATGCGCTCCATTCACTATTGTTAGATTATGGTGTGCTGCTATAATCGACTGGTTTTCAATAGTATTTGTCAATAAAATCGGTGTTATTACTCCACCAATAACGGAATTACCGTGAATGCCAAAAAACCAAAAAACTGAAATCAATGCCGAGATAGAAATCACACCAAAAAACGTGTCCGATAAGTTTTGTAAAGGAAGCTGCAAAAGAGTATAAATAGTCTCTACGAAGGTTCTTTTTATGATAAATTGAAATACAAATTGAACGACACCTATAACAATAAAACAACAAAACATCGGAATTAAAGACTCAAAAGCTATTCCAACATTACTCGGTAAATCTTTAAAAACTTTATTTCCAATCCTTAAGTTAACAATCTTTTCAAAGAAAATAGGGATGAGTATTCCGATTAACATCGCTGCAATAATCCCCTTGCTTCCAATCCAATCAATGGTTATATTCTTTACTATTTTTACATTTTCTGCTCCACAAAGAACTAAAAATGAAATTAGTGCGGTAATAGTTGTTTCTAGTTTTAATTTTTCGTTTTTAGTCATCGAAAAAGCAATTCCTAAACAACTTACTACACCTAAAATGTTGAACGAAAAAGTAATCAATCGATTCATTAAGACTTTCAAATCGGGATTAATATCAAATTGTACAAGAATAATGAAAATAGAACTTACAATTGTAATGGGGATGGTATATATCATCCCATCTTTGATTCCAGTCAAAATTCTGGAATTGAAGAAACGATTAGTTGCCGATGTAAGCGATTTCATTTATTCTACTTCTTTCTTCACATAATTACTTATATCACTGTATACATTTATTAAATATCTAGCAGCAGTCTTGACAGGCAACGGACTATCATTATAAGTAAATGACTTATTAATGCTTTGAAGCATTGTTATATCATTATAATCATCTCCGACAGAATACACATTATTAATATTTACTTTTTTTATGTTAACCAACCAATTAATTGCAGTACTCTTATCAATACCCACACGCGTAATGTCTAAGTATTTTCCATTGCGATTGAAATTCAATATTCTTTTCGTTGCTATTTTCTCACTTATAGCATTGATAATTTTAGTACTTGCTACGACAGTAATTGAACAAATATTATCCGAGCTAGGATTTAATTTATCGAAACTACGTAATTCATTGTCACTACTTGAAATCATAATTCGTTCGATTGAACTCAAGTATTTATTAATTATTTCTTTTATCGCATTGATCTGCTCCCCGTTCAGATAGAATGCTTTAATAATCTGACCTCTACTATCAATTACTATTGAGCCATTTGATGCTAGAGCGTAGTTAAACTCAGGTAGACCATATTTTTCTTTCGCATTGACTATCGATTTTGGAGATCTTCCGGTGGCCACAACAAAGAGATCATTTTCTTTGTTGTGTTTCGCAATAGTCTCTCTTGTATTCTTATCTACAAAGTCACCTCTCAAAATCGTTCCATCAAAATCACTAACTAGCATATTCATTTAATCACCCCTACATATTATTTCCGCGAACCAAATCTTTTTAACCCCCATATCATTTTTACTCCTACACAGTTCGCTACACCCACATTATTTACCTAATGTCTAGATATTTCAAGGGAATTTTTTTATATATGTTATTTTGAGATTTTGAATCAGTATTAAATAACCACTCGGTTCAATTTTAATACCGCTCAGATTTAAAGATTAACTGATTATTCTTTTAAAAAGGGCTCTTTGTCAACTGGTGTTGGTGGCGGAATACTAAGGTATTTGTCGAAAGACAGATGCCTTTTCTTATGCAAAATTAATTCAATTCGGGTAAAGAAATGCTGGTTATTTTTGAATCCATAACAATTACGTTTAAGGTAGATTGTGAAAAACTATAATCGTTTTCTATTTCTTCTTGTCTTATTATCATTGTTGCATCCTCCTTTCCATACTTTATTTATTACTTCAACACATATCGCGTATTGTCCCACAATATCACTGCTAGTTACGATCACAAACTACTCTACTTTATGCTATCCTATTTTAAAATCGGTTAAAAAAAAGTATATTGCAGGAATCTCTTTTTTAGTTGTTTTTATTTAAATGAACATCTAAGACAAATTTATTATGATTGCTCACAAATCTTGACGTCGAATATTCAAAGGCGCGGCCTTTTTGATCATAAGCGATTTGATCAATTACAAAAATTGGACTATCCAAGGAAACTTCTAAAACTTGACTAGTTTCTTTGTTTGCTGGTTCAGCATAAACCACTCGTCTTGCATCTGTTAACTGTAAGTTCGCGTGACTCCCTAAATAGTCATACACGGATCCTGATAATACCTTTTCATCGATAGGCGCAATTGAGACCGGCATCACTGAGTGCTCAAAACTATAGACCTTTTTATTAATCAATCTAACCCTTTTAATTTCATAAACTGGATCATTAGATAATATTTGTAGATTTTTTTGTTCTATTTCTGTTGGTAATCGGGCATTAAAATGTATTAATTTACTTGATATTTTTTGATCTCGATGTGAATATGTGACACCAACAGGTAAATCTAGAGGCAACATCTCCGTAGATTGACTATCCATTCTTGGTCGCACATACGTCCCTGACCCTTGCTTACTATAAACTAATCCTTCATCAATTAGTAAATTTAATGATTTTTTTAACGTTAATCTAGAAACTTGGTATTTTTCGGTTAATATTTCTTGAGTTGGCAGTAAAGCCCCGGCACGATAATGATTTGTTAAAATATCTCGTTTAATATCTGAGTATATTTCTCGATATCTGTACATTTGTCTACCTCATTTCTATACATTTGTATATACATATTATATTATATAATTTAATTTGTAAACACGTTTCATTTAAATATGTATTTACAAATTAAAAAGATGTTGTTATACTTTGTTTATAGAAAGCGCTTTCTATAAACAAAATTAAAAGGAGTCTTTATTATGCATTTTAACTTAGAAAAAATCCAGGGGCCACTCTTAAAAGTTTCAGCATGGGTTGAAAGAAATACCATTTTACAAGCTATTAAGAATGCCTTTGTTAGAACAATTCCGTTTACTGTTGTCGGATCATTCTCAAATCTAATCAAAATGGAACTTGATGCATTAATTAAAGCAAAAGATATTCATAATGTCATTTTAACAAGTATTAGTGACTTATTCGGCTACATTGGTACTGCTACTCTTGGTATTGTTGCACTAATCGTTGTTTTTTCATCAGCATACTCGTATGCAATGGAATTAAAAAAGGACGAAAAAAATAAAGGTTTAAATCCAATTATTGCCACATTATTGGCATTCGCAGCATACTTCGTCATGATTCCTAATAACGTTAACTTTTTGGATAGCAAAGCTAAAGTTGTTGAAGGTTTTTCAACTTCATTCTTTAGTTATGAAGGTATGTTTACAGCCTTAATTGTTGGAATGCTTGCCGTTTCGTTGTTCGCTCGATTCGCAAGAAGTAAGTTCACGATTAAAATGCCTGGTAACGTACCACAAAATGTTTTCGATTCATTTTTCTCATTAATTCCAATTTCCGAAGTACTTATTATTTTTGGTATCGTAAGAATTACAATACAGTCACTTGGCTATGTTTCATTAGTACAAATGATTGCTGATATTGTTATCTCACCAATGTTAAGCGTTGGTGTTGGGCTTCCAGCTATTATTATTGTTATTTTATTAGAACAAATCCTTTGGTTCCTTGGTTTACATGGTTTCAATATCGTCTGGGGCGTTATTTCAGCCTTCTGGTTACCACTATTCCTTAAAAACGTTGCAAAATTTGCTGAAACTCAAAGTTTTGCTGATATTTCAATTTCACCTAATACAATGACAAATGTTTACGCCATGATTGGTGGTTCTGGTGCAACATTTGGTTTAATTATTGCAATGCTGATTTTCACAAATAAAGGTGAAAAAGAGCGAGAAGTTGCAAAACTAGGTTTCATTCCAAGTTGTTTTGGTATTAATGAACCTGTTATTTTCGGTTTACCTATTGTTTTAAATCCACTAATGTTCATTCCATGGATTGTTGTACCTGTCACAAATGCAATTATTGCATATGTTGTAACTTCAATCGGTTGGGTTGTACCTCTTGTAGTTTTAAATTCTGGTAATGAACCTATTTTCATTAGCACTTGGGTATTAGGTGCATTCCATCTAAGCCCAGTCGTTTTAACTGCTGTTTTAGTTGTCTTAGATACTGCACTATATGCTCCATTTGTTATTATCAACCAACGCCATGAACGTGCAGAAGCAAGAAAATTGGATGCAGACATGGTTACAGAATAATCTGAATTTAATTCAAGAGAAGAAAGGGTGTTTCATTTGAAACAGATTCATGCAATCGCACATACTCATTGGGATTTTGAATGGTATTTTACACGTCAAGAGGCTCGAATTCAATTTGCCTTCCATATGGACGAAGCTTTTGAGGCATTATCTAAAAATGAACTAGATTATTATCTATTAGATGGACAGATGTCAATTATTGATGATTATCTAAATACAGCTCCAGAAAAAGAAGATCTTATCAAAAAATATGTTTCTATGGGTCGTTTACTCATTGGACCTTGGTATACTCAAATTGATGAAATGGTTACTTCTGGAGAATCTATTGTTCGCAATATCAGAATTGGATCAAAGCTAGCTGACAATTTAGGTGGCGTAATGAAAGTTGGGTATCTCCCAGATTCATTTGGACAAGGACAAGATATGCCAAAAATATATAATGGATTTGGTATTAATAGCACCGTTTTCTGGCGTGGGTTCCCTACAGAAAACGATTCCCGCTATTTTTACTGGACAAGTAATGACTCCTCCAAAGTTTTAGTTGCTAATATTAAAAATGGCTATTATGCAGGTGTAGATTTAGTTGAAAATGATAACTTTTTCGATTTAACGGAGAAAATCTCAACGAATACTACATCTGACAATCTTGTTTTACCAATTGGTGGCGACCAGCGAGCTATCGATCATAATTTAAAAGATAGACTTGCAACTGCTAATAGTGTTCTTTTACAATCTGATTCTGTTATTCAAGAAAGTACGTATCCAAAATTTTTTGATGCATTAGCTAAGGAGTCCAATTTACCATCATTTAATGGAGAATTCATTGATCCATCAGATTCTAAAATACATCGAGGAATCTATTCTTCTCGTTACGATTTAAAACAGCTTTACGATAAATTAGAACGGAGAATGACTTATGAAGTCGAGCCTTTAATGGCTATTGCTACACATCAGGGTATATCTGAAAAGCAAGGTTTAATTGATGATATTTGGAAGACTATTGCCCGTGGACAAGCTCATGATAGTTCCGGTGGCTGTAACAGTGATAAAACAAATCAAGATATCTTACATCGTGGAATTGTGGCAGATCAATTATCTCTTTCACTCAAAGATTATCTACTTCGTAAACTAAGTATTTCTATTTCAGATAAAAAACAATTAAATTTATTTGCTTGGAATCCACTTCCTTTACCAGTTAATGAAATTCGTGAATTCGAAGTTAGTACTTCTTTTGCTAATTTTAATCTTAAAACAATAGACGGCATTGATGTTCCTTTTGATATTATTTATCAAAAGGAAGAAAATGCAGCAGTTTTACGCCGTGATCAAACTGAAATGACTGATGATTTTTATTATATTACTAAAATTGCTTTTAAAACGATCATATCAGCTACAGATTGGACTGGCTACTGCATTCAGTCCGTCTCTGAAAACAACCCAGTAAATACATTAGAAGTATCTACTGATATTCAAAATGATTTCTACAAAATTTCTTTTGATGACGGGCAATTAAATCTTAAAACAAAGTTTGATAATCACTCATATTCTAATTTTATGACAATTGAAGATAGCGGTGATGAGGGTGATACGTATGACTACTCTCCTGCATTCAAAGATTGGTTATTAACTTTAGATTTTTCAAAATCTGATTCAATAACATTTAAATCAGGAAAATTATATCAAATTATGTCAATTACTGGTTCGTGGACCTTACCAATCAACTTAGAGGAGCGTGCACTAAAAACTAAAACTGGTCGATTAAATTATCAATTAACATTAACATTAACAAAAAATTCTAACGTTATTAAATTTAAGATGCACATTGATAATACTATTCTTGATCATCGTATGCGACTTATTTTAAATACACAATTAACGAATGTCGTTAGCTCGTTCGCAGATACCCCATTTGGTATCATTGAACGTCCTACTGAAGACAAACACCTTAAAGACTGGGAACAAATTGGTTATAAGGAAGAACCAACAAGTATGCGACCAATGATTCATTTCGCTAATTCACATAATAAAGAAGTAAGTTGGTCTTTTCTAACCTTAGGTACGAAAGATTTTCAATTAATTGATAAATCTTTTGATAAATTAGCGATTACATTGTTTAGAGGAGTAGGTTTCTTAGGACGTCCTGACTTAATGCGCCGTCCCTCAGATGCTTCAGGTCTACAAACAAAAATTGTATCAACTCCGGATAGTCAATTAAATAAAGAATTAATATTTGAAGGTGGGCTAGTTGTTGAAGCTGACTTCAAGCCTATTGAACTTCAAAATAAGCATCGCCAATTAAGTCAAAATGAACTTTTCTATCAAGATCAAATAATAAATCGCTTCTCAACACCTTTACAATATTTCATGATGAATCCAGCAAAGACTAACGTTAATCACAATTCAATTATGTCCGTTCAAAATTTAAAGGTCATTATGAGTAGTTTTTCAATATCAGATGATAAAACTGGATTTGAACTTCGTCTTTATAATCCAACTGATAACGTTATCAATCAACCTGGCAATCTCTCATTAAATACTACTTGTAACATTGCTGAACTCGATTTAAATGGTAAAGTTAGCCATTTCATTAATTCAAAAGTTACCACCGTTGATTTACTATCGTTTGGTCCAGGAGAAATTAGAACTTACGGTATCTTTCCAATTAAATAAGTAATTATGATAACTTACGATTTGAGGTATTTAAATGATAAATCAAGAAAAACTAATTAAACAAGTTACGGATTATTCAGAAACAATTTCACTTTCTTCAAAAAAATCTACTGCATTATTTCGTAATGTATTCATTGATACACTAACAAATACGGTTAAAGTACAAAATGATTCAGATATATTCATTGCTACAGGAGATATTCCTGCCATGTGGCTCAGAGATTCGACATTTCAGATACTACCTTATCTTTCACTAACAGATAAGATTCCAGAAATAACATATCTCATCCATGGCGTTATTAATCAACAACTTGCCTATATTAAACATGATCCTTATGCAAATGCATTTAACGAAACTAGTTCTGGTGCACACTACACAGTTGATAAATCAAATATTCCAATATCTGATCTCGTTTGGGAGAGAAAATTTGAAATTGATTCATTATGCGCCCCTATCCATTTGGCATCAGAACTTTATCAAAAATCTGGATATTCAAAACATTTAGACAGTAACTTTTGGCAAACTGTAAAGTTAATTGTGGATACCTTTATTACGGAACAACATCATGAAACTTCCGATTATATTTTTAATCGTTCTAATGGTCCCTCAACAGACACATTGAGTCATGGTGGTAAAGGTGCACCAATTGGGTATACAGGTATGGTTTGGAGTGGTTTCCGCCCAAGTGATGATGCCTGCTTATATGGTTATCATATTCCAGGTAATTGCTATATCATTTGTGTCCTAGATGAGTTGCTTACCTTATCTAAAACACAACCAGCTCCAGTCGAGCTACTTAAAAGAATAAGTCGTCTCCGATCTGAAGTTGAATCTGGAATTGAAAATTTTGGAATCGTATCAGCTCCAAATTCTAATGAAACTATTTTTGCCTATGAGGTTGATGGCTTAGGTAATATCAATTTAATGGACGATGCTAACGTACCTAGTCTATTATCTCTCCCATTTATTGGTTATATTTCACCTGATGACTCTATCTACCAAAAAACGCGTAAATTTATTCTGAGTGATCAAAATCCCTATTATTACTCGGGAAAATATTTAAAAGGGATTGGCAGTCCTCATACACCAAAGGAATATATTTGGCCGATTTCGTTAGCGATGGAGGGATTAACATCAAATAATCCGGAAATTATGCAAAATAATTTAGATATCATTAGTCAAACCGATGATGACACATTACAATGTCATGAAGGAATTAACGTTAATGACCCAAGTCAATTTACTAGAGACTGGTTTTCTTGGGCAAATATGACTTACTGTCAACTTGCTTTACGATATCTGAATATTTAATAATATAGTTAATTTAGAGTAGAGAAATCTACTCTTTTTTTAGGCTTATAACTAATTCAAATCAAAAAAATATTATCATTGAGTATGATAATATTTTTTAAGTATCTCTATTAATTCTTGTTCAACGCCAAGTACATCACTATCCGTCCCTAATCCAGTGATAATATATGTCTCCAGTGCTGAATTCAAATAATTTTTGCTCATAAAATTTGTAATAACTAAATCATAATTCTTAGTAGACTCGTAAACATCTATGTTGACTCGTAAATTAATATTTAATTCCCGACTGGCGTACATCATAAACATTTCCTTAACGCGCTCCTCAGTATTTAAATCCACACCTACCGTTAATAATTTTTCTTTTGCCAATAAACGCGCATTAAAAATTGACATAATCGTCTTGATAAATGAGTCACCATACCTTGAATAAAAGGCATACCATTCGGGATCGCCCTTCGATTCTTCAATCATTGCACTCATGGCATTTTTTACATTTTTAAGAACTAACTCATTATCTTTTCTAAGGCGATAATCTTCCATCATATCTGTACTAGCAGATTTTAAAACGCCGTGAAATAAAAAGGCTTCTGTACAAATTGGATATAAAGACTCACTTAAATCGCCTCCAGCAACCTGAATACCTAAGCTATTCTCAAAGCCATTTTCTAAAAATTCAACAGCTTGTTGCAATTTATTATTATTTTTACGATTAACGGCCACGAAATCATGGGCAACAAAGGTGCTCCATGGTACTGGCACAAAAGCCGTGGTCCAAGCGTAAAGTAGTGCACTTTCAAAATGAATATCAACTTTATGCTTAAACTCTTTAACAATTTCGCCAAATTCTTCTTCAACGCTATCGAACAAAGAATTATTTTTTATCATGTCTTCTAAAACAACTGAAATACTACGATTATCTTGATCGTTAACCATCATTCGTTGACTTGTTACTTTTAACCAAAGCTTTACTCTAACTAAACTACTATCATTCACATTAAAATCAAAATATTCCTCAAACCGTTGGATGACTGCCATAATAATGCCATTTTCACTTGATTGTTCGAATTTAAAATCAATTCCTAAAAACAATGAATAATAAAAAAAGCGAATTTGACTTTCGTTACCTAACATCACACCATGAGAAATTTTCACATGAAATTCTTCTAAAAGAGAATTTAATCGCTTAATCCTTCTAAAAATAGAAGCCTCACTGACATTTAATTTAGTATCTAGATTCTCAACTTTTGCATTACCTTTAGTATAAAAGGCCATTAAAATCTGATAATTTATCGATTTTTTTATATACCGATAAATCGTTTGATTAAAATTCATTTCGCCTTTACCTAATAATTGGACGTTATTTTTTGTAATAATCATGTAGGGTTCATCCCCGGAATTTAAATCTTTATCCAATTGTTGTAAAGCAACTTTTACAGCCGTTTCAGAAACATTTAATTGCTCACGTAATCGTTTTCTTGATAAACCAGTTTCGTTCAAAGCTAATATTTAAATAATTTCGCAAATTAGCCATTCTTGTTTATCGAGAATGTTTTTCTTGTACAAATGCTTACCTCCGAGTATTTCCAATCATTAACATAAATATTTTTTTGAGTTAAATTTTTATCCCCAATACCATACTTAAAAAATAACTTATTCCCCAGAATTATTATCCTCTTTATGTTAACATTTAACCTATTTCATGTCATTTTTTATTCTAATTTCTCTCCAAATACTAACGATATCTTATCTATCATTTAACTTGACATCTAAGTTAAATTAATTCAATTTCCTACTAAAATAACCCTTAACCAGGAAAGTTTCTTGGTTAAGATCTATTATTTGAAGATGACGATCTACCATGGACAATTCTAATTTATTACTATCCAATTTAAAGTTATCGAAAAATTTAAAACCTAAAATAATTGAAATTAATTTAACTAAAGAATACAAAGACAGAAAAATTGTGCATTCTATAAAAAAATAACATAATCCATTATTAATCATTATCATTTATAATTGAATAATTCTAAGAATTGATTTTGATAATTTCTCACGTTTCTCATCTGTTAACGTACTAAAATATTGTAATAATTCTAAAGTAGGTATATCCGAAAACTGTTGCCTACTAAAGAAGTCTGACAATTCCAATTCTAGCGCACTGGCAATATCAGATAATTTATTAATACTGATATTAGCAACGTCCCCTCGTTCAATTCTAGAAATCAAACTAATAGAAACGTTAGACTTTTCAGCAAGCTGCTCAATTGTTAGACTAAGTGCCTTACGTTTTTTTCGAATTAACTGACTTATCGTTTTAACCATTAACTTTCTCCAATCACGAATCTTATTTTACAATAAGTGAAATCAAAGAAAGCTTAAAGATTTTTAAAAACGTTAATTTTAGCAAAAAGCATATTATTATACTTGTTATCATTATAATAAGAATTATATAAACCATATTTAAGTGATCTAAATTTGATTTTTACTAGCATATGAAATGGTACCATATTACTCAAAAGTGCTGCCTAAATCTAGTAATTAAAATAATTGTTACAAAAAAAGTTATCAACTTAATGATAACTTTTCATTTTGTTTATAATTAATCGTTTAAGTTATAACGTAATTTCATTTGTTCGGAACCAGATATAACCATTTCACCTAACAATTGTGTTTGACGTTTTAATGATTCTGTAGCTAACTTATTATTCATTTCTTCTAAAAATGCTGTGATATTTGCTTGTGAACTAACTGCCTTATCAGCAACATTTTGAATTTCATGGTAAGCACTCATTGCTTCAAGTTCAAATGTATTTCGCATATCTACGTAGAAGTCATAATTCGTATCGCCCAACAATGCAGTTGTACAACTGAGCCAATACATATTATTTAAATCAAATTCACCTGTCGCATTTTTATATGATTCTGGTGTGTCATTAACGTTCGCATAGAATGGCACAATTGTATTAAACGTATTTGCACCATAAGCTAACCAGTGAATCCCAGCAATCTCATCAGGTACATCATTACGAACTTGTAATAAATGTACATTATGATTACGGTTAATCCCAATTGGACGGAATCGTGTTTTAATATCTTCTGGCGCACTACCATAAGGATCGTATTCCGTATTTTCAAAATGTGCACTCAAAACAAATTTAACATCTTCAATTGAAATTTTACGATTTGCATGACAAATGAAAGGTAAGTCTTGATCCATTGGATCTTGAATAATTTCAGGATTGAAATATTGTTGACCGTACCATGTACGGGGATTATTGTAGACCGTATCTTTAATTGATGCACTACCAAAGATATGACGTAAATTGTAACCCTCAAAATCAGGATTTAACTTATTATTATCAATTAAGACTTTTAAATCTTCAGAACAAAGTGTGTCTTCTGAATCAAAATCAAACATATCAATATTTCGACGGTTAGGTGCAACAACATAAGCGTCATCCGGAATACGAACAGCTGCCCAATGATGGCCACCGATTGTTTCAAGCCACCAAACACTATCATTATCGGAAAATGCGATACCATTTGGTTCATATGTGCCATGTGTTAAGAGTAAATCGCCTAAACGTTCAACCCCTTCTTTAGCACTATGAATATATGGTAAGACGAGCGTTACAAGATCTTCTTCACCAATTCCACCAGCAGCATAAGGATCAAGCCCTTGAATACGTGGATTACTTGTAATTGTTTCTGTAGCAGACATCGTTACATTATCACTATTGATACCCGCTGCAGGCCAAATTCCGTTTGTTAAAAGTGAGTTTGGAATTGAGGTATAACGCATTGGATTATCTGGTAATTCTACCTTTACACCACTAATAACAGATTGATAATTACGTGGTTGATCTTCAGGTTGTACAACAACAAAACGTTGTGGATCTAAAGCTTCATGCCCATCATCATTTCGAGAAATCATTGTTGAACCGTCGATTGAAGCATTTTTACCAACTAAAATTGATGTACAAGAACCTTGAACTCTTTTTGTCATTTTCCACACACTCCTTATTGATTTTATACTAATAGTATAGCGGTTTTAGCGGTAAATTAAAAGCAGTCTTAACCCCATTTTTGGCGTTAAGACTGGCTCTACAATTTCGTTGACTAAAACTAATTGAAAGCGGTGAAAGGTATGTCCCATACCTGTATTATACAAAATTTGCGCAAGACCTATAATTTGAATAATTTTGTCATAAAGATATTAAAATCATATGAAAAGGAAAATGATATTGACTGTGACGCTACGGTACATCATATACTGACGGTAGTATACATTTTAAATAACAAAAATTATTGATGAATTTAACTGTCCTAGTTGTTTATTCACCTATCTTTGCGTAAATATTTAGGACGTATGGCTACCAACCTTATAAATAACAGAATACTCTGGTGAAAACATGAATTTATCTGAATTAGTACTATACGCCAAGGAAAAATATAATATTATCGAACAATACAAATGGCCTAAATTCCCTAGTTTTTCGGTGTTGGTAGATCCCAGCACAAATAAATGGGTGGCTGTTTTGATGCGTCAAAAAAACGCTACTTCTGGTGATAATATCGAGCGTTGTGACATCAAATACGCACAGGAAATACCAACTGATATTTTACCGTCTTACCTTTCGTCACCTTTTCGAATGCGCGGTCCGAAGTGGTTAGGCGTCCATTTTGACGACAGCACAGACCCAGATGTTATATATCGTATTTTTGATAATGCACTTGAAAAGAACGAACAAAGCGGTAATACGATTGTTCTAAACGCCGAACCTGAACCTATACAACAGCAACAATACCACGCGGTTCCTCTGACGTTTAAGGGAATGACTTCTGATGTCAAAGAAAATAAAATTCCTGAAAAAATGATAAAAATGAGCCAACTCTATGCTTACGGTGATAACTCTTTCAAGCAAAAATGCCGGAATTTTTATGTCCAAGGACAATTTATGGCCGACTACGAAGATGTTTTCTCCTACAATGTCGACATACACCGCTACTTTACAACCTACCATGATCTTGGTTTGAAACAATTACGCGGCTATTTTAGTTGGCGAACAAACATCCGAAAAGGCATTTATAAAAAAATCACGACCTCACTTGCATACCTATATTTGTATGAGTTGGTTAATGGCATAGGCACATCATCCGTGATAGACAGCCTACAAAAAATAAAAGCATTTGAAATCAATTATCTGGACTCCGGTATTGGAGATAATCGTATACGCTTAAACAGCCATAAATGGTTGTTTGAACTAGCAGTAATAAATGGTATAGAACCAGACACGACGTATCAGTACGCTGATACCGAAAAATTACAAAGAGATAATGCAATCATGATTTTAGGTGATCCAGAAAAGCATGAAGACAAAGCAGTATTTGATGCGCTTTGTCTTTTTGGAAGACATAAAATTTTGGCATCAGCTGTCCTTAAAAAACATGAAAAACACGGCACACAGTTATTCGCTCAAGTGTGGCGAACAGCTATAAAAATGGATAATAACTTATTTTCTGCGTGCTTTGGCACAATACATTCTCATCTTTGGTACCCTCTAGGCAACGCCGTATATTACCAAGTAACGCCACAACAGCCACTTATATACAAGTTGAATGATATCCGAAAATATACCTACAAAGATAATGCGTGGTACGAACAGAGTTACCAAAAATTTAACTTTCATCAAGAAAAGTTAGATGGTCTTTTGCGTGAAACAGATCGTATGTTACGACTTTATTTAAAAACTGGTTATCCTTTAAAAGCACGAGATGCAGAAACCTGGGCAGCACCGTACGTTAAAACTGTCATTGCAGCTGACCGTGATTCTCGTTTGAAAGCAGATAAGCCTAAGGTTACCATTCAATTTTCAAATTTAGATAAAATTAGAAGCGATGCGTTTGAAACACGAGACAGTTTGTTAACTGACGAAGAAAAAGATACTTCTGAAAACGTATTACCAAAGCATAATAACATATTGCCATCCACTGAACAGACTGGCCTCGAAAAAATACCTGTTATTGATTCAGAGCCTACGCTGTCACTAAGCAAGACCCAGTTAGAATTATTAAGCTTATTAGTTCGAGGCGAATCTGTCACAGACATGATCCGTGATATGCATGGCATGCCTGAAGTGATTACCGACACGTTAAATGAAACGCTTTTTGATGACATCGGCGACTCAGCTCTACAATGTGACGGCGATACCATCTTTCTTATTGAAGACTATCGGGACGATTTAATTGAAATAATTAGGAGAAATATGAAATGACAAAACAAACTCAAAAAGTACCAAAGCGCATTGCACAAACAGTATTAAATTCCTTAAAGGGTGGTGTTGTCCCTAGAATTGGACTACCTTACGTTACGGTGGGTAGAAAAAATGAAATTCAGGCACTTTTACACGATGTCGATATCATATCAGAAGGCGGTGCATCTTTTCGCTTCGTTGTTGGTAGATATGGCTCAGGTAAAAGTTTTCTGATGCAAACGATTCGTAATTACGTGATGAACAGTGGCTTTATTGTTGTCGATGCAGATTTATCACCAGAACGACGTCTTCAAGGATCAAAAGGTCAAGGTCTTGCAACCTATCGCGAATTAATTAGTAATCTATCTACAAAAACAAAACCTGAAGGTGGTGCACTTAACTTAATTTTGGATCGTTGGATTAGCAGCGTTCAAACAAAAGCAGCCAGCGACAGTGGCCTAACCCCAGGTGATCCTCGGTTGACTGCGATGGTAGATCAAAATATTTACACAGTCACTTCCTCAGTCAGTGAACTTGTATACGGCTTTGAATTTGCTAAATTACTTTCTTCCTATTATCATGCCTATGTCAACGCCGACGATGAACTGAAAGCAAAAGTCATCCGCTGGTTCCGTGGGGAATATGCTTTAAAACGTGAAGCCAAAAAGGACTTAGATATTAATATTATTATTACAGATGATAATTGGTATGAATATTTAAAACTTTTCGCTGCTTTCTTTAGATTAGCTGGTTATTCTGGCATGCTAATTATGATTGACGAGCTGGTAAATATCTATAAGATTCCAAATAGTATCACGCGTCAATATAATTATGAAAAACTGTTAACGATGTACAATGACACACTGCAAGGTAAAGCTAAATATCTTGGTATCATCATGGGAACTACTCCACAAGCTATAGAAGATAAACGTCGCGGTGTTTATAGTTATGAGGCCCTGCGTTCTCGTCTAGCTGAAGGTAAGTTTTCAAAACCAGGCGCTAGAGATTTGTTGGCCCCGGTCATCAAGTTAGAACCATTAACAGCTGAAGAGATGCTAATTCTATGTGAAAAGTTGGCTATTATGCATGCAGATCTCTATAGTTATGAAAAAAAGATGACAGACGATAACCTCGCCACCTTTATCCGAATTGAATATGAACGCATCGGAGCAGATTTAAATATTACCCCACGCGAGATTATCCGTGATTTCATTGAGGTATTAGACATTTTATATCAAAATCCAAATCTATCCATTGACACAATATTTGATTCTGATGAGTTTTCTTATGCCAAATCAGAGGCTGTTTCTAACAAAGTGGCTGACAATTTTTCTGAATTTACAATTTGAGAGGTATTCACATGGATATATATAACCGATATGCGCCTTTTATTCAAGACTACATTTACCGGTCTGGCTGGCGAACCCTGCGCGCTGTTCAAAATGCGGCCGGAGATGCCATTTTTAACACAGATAAGAATGTTCTTTTAACGGCATCTACTGCTTCTGGGAAAACGGAAGCTGCTTTTTTCCCTATTCTAAGCCTACTTGATGAACAACCATCAAGCTCAGTTGGAGTACTGTATATTGCCCCCTTAAAGGCTTTGATCAATGACCAATTTGGTCGATTAAATGAGCTTTGTGAAGAAGCTGATATTCCAGTCACACGTTGGCATGGGGATGCCCCTCGAAGTCAAAAGCAAAAATTACTACGCAAACCAGCCGGTATTTTACAAATTACACCGGAGTCCTTAGAGGCTTTGATGATAAACAAGTCTATGGAAATCCCTGCCCTTTTTGGTGATTTACGCTTTATTGTCATTGATGAGATACATTCACTTTTACGTTCGGATCGTGGTGGACAAACCTTTTCGCTAATTGAACGCCTCTGTCGACTATCGGGCAGTAATCCAAGACGAATAGGATTATCAGCTACAATCGGAAATCCAAAAGCAGCGGGTAAATTTCTTGCCGCAGGTAGTGGCAGAGAAACTATCATCCCAAAGTTTGACGGTGGAAAAGAAGTATGGCGACTGTCAATCGAACACTTTTTTAATTCAGAACCACAAGCTAACGAGACGATAAATAGCGTGATAACAGCCCCACCTACCTCTGCTTTAGAACCTGCCACAGATAAAGCTCCAAAGGCAGCAAATCCAGGTATAGGCTATATTTTTGAACATACACGTGGCAAAAAATGCCTCATTTTTACTAACTCGCGAGAAGAGTGTGAATTAGTCTGTCAAAATTTACGGCAGTACTGTGAAGTCAACAACGAACCGGATCGTTTTCTTATTCATCACGGAAACCTTTCAACAGCCTATCGAGAAAGTGCTGAAGAAGCCATGAAAGATGCTGATTCTCTCATGAGCGTCTGTGCCACCGCAACACTAGAACTTGGTATCGACATTGGTAGACTAGAACGCGCCTTTCAGCTAGATGCACCATTTACGGTTTCCGGATTTTTACAGCGTATGGGCAGAACCGGCAGAAGAGGTGACCCTTCTGAAATGTGGTTTGTTATGCGCGAAGACCACCCAGAAGCTCGTGCTATGCTACCAGATTTGGTGCCCTGGTACCTTATTCAGGGTATCGCTCTCGTACAATTATATATCGAAGAACGTTTTGTAGAACCACCCAAAACAGACAAATTGCCTTTTTCCCTGCTTTATCACCAAACAATGAGTACATTGGCATCATCTGGCGAAATGACACTTGCTGAACTTGCTTCACGCGTCCTAACGCTTTCTGCTTTTCATCGAATTAATCAAGAGGACTTCGGAACTTTACTGCGTCATCTGATCACAATCGATCATATCAATCGTACCGAAAATGGCGGTGTAATTGTTGGTCTTGCTGGTGAACGTATTGTTAACAACTACAAATTTTATGGGGTCTTTCAAGAAAACATCGAATATACAGTCCGTGCAGGATCAGAAGAGTTAGGTACAATTGTCAAGCCACCACCAGTCAGTGACAAGATTGCCATAGCAGGACGTGTATGGGTTGTCGATGAAGTTGATCACAAACGTCGTGAGGTATACTGTACGCTCGTTAAAGGTAACAAACCAGCCTACTTTGGAGATGTCGCTGGGGATATTCACACCAGAATCCTAGAACGTATGCACGATGTCCTTGCAGAGCAAAAAGACTATTCCTACTTAATGCCACAAGCTAGAGGCCGTCTAGCAGAAGCCAGAGAAACGTTTAAAAAGGCAGAAATGGCTAATCGTCCACTGGTTCATCTTGGTGGCAAAATGTGGGCATTGTTTCCATGGCTTGGCAGTTACGCGTTCCTTGCGCTTGAGCGGTTTCTGAAAATCCGTTGTGGTAAACGTCTTGGGTTGAAAGGCATGAATTCATCACGACCATATTACCTACAATTTACCATGTCTGTCAGTGAAGCAGAATTTTATAAAATCGTAGCAGAAGAAGCAGCTACCGATTTTGATCCTTTGGCATTGGTATATGAAAAAGAAGTGCCTGTTTTTGAAAAATATGATGAATATGTACCAGAAGAATTAATTCGTAAAGGATTTGCAAACGGTATCTTAGATCTCAAAGGAATGCAAAATCGCGTGCTTAGTTGGCAAAAACATCTCTAAACAGAGATTCTAAAGTATCAATGTGATAATAAACTAATTAGTTATCTACTTCAACAACGCTACTAAATCATCCGGCACATGACGTGGTCCTCTGATAGAGGTCGCGCCATGTTTTTTTAATTTCTCTAAGGTAAATGCTTGCTCATCATACGTTGTTATCAAATGTAAATGCATCATATACTTCATCGAAATATGCTTATCATGATGCGGATAAGCATCCTTGGCTTTGACAACTAAACATTTATAAATGATCGCTTAAATTGGCGCCGTAACAGACACACAAACAACATCATTTTCTTTAATATATATGTATAAAAAAGAAGGCTCGCATTACGAGCCTTCTTTTTTTGAAAACTTGAAAGTTTCCGAGACTATTCAAATTAAGTTCATCACATTTTTCCTAGTACTAATCATGTCTAATCGCACTGTTCAAATTCTTATGATTAAAAAAATAGATACTAAAAGCTACTGGAACAATTAAAATCATAACTGGAAAAAGTAATTTTATTGGTAAAATATTTGTAATAATGCCACCTAGAATTGGTCCTAAAGACATTCCTATGTCACTCCCCAAATAGTAAGTTGCAGTAGCCAGCCCCTGTTCTTGCAAAGGCGCTAATAATAGAGCTGTAGACTGGCAAACAGAAACCATTGTTCCAAACCCAATGGCCATCAAAGCCGCAGCTAACGCCATCTCTAAATTGTTATGCATTATGGTTAAGAAAAAAAGATAGCCCACAGTCACAATCATACAGATATAAAACCAAACACCAAAGGGAATACTGTCAAAATAGTTTTTTAATAAAATTCGACTAAAAATCAAAACAATTGAATAAATTACAAAAAATAAGCTAACAGTAATATTTAGATTACTTGCTCGAACATACATTACAATGTCAGCCTGGACCGCAAAATATGGAATAGAAATTAAAGCAAAAATTGATGCAACTGGTAATGCACTTCGTTGAATCAGCTTAAAATGTGTCGCTTCCTTACGAACGAAAGATGGCATGGCTCGATTATCAATAAACTGAATTGTGATTACCACGGCAATCGCACTGACAGCGGCCAAAAGAAAAATCATTTTATACCCTACTTTTTGATATATCTCAAGTGACAAAACTGGGGCAACTGCCATAGAAAGAGCGTTTACCAACCCATAATACCCCATCGCCGCACCAACACGTTGGCGCGGCACCAAGAAAGCCAACCAGGTTGCCAAGCATACAGTGCATAAGACAAAACCAACCCCATTAATGACTCTAAAAAAGAATAACCAAGCAGTATTAAAAGAAAACATATATCCAAAATCACTAATGGCACATAGAATACCACCAATAAATGTTAACCCATATTTTGATATTTTATCGGTAAGATTTCCAGCAATAGGTCTTAAAAATAATGAAGTAATACTCATAATACCAACAATTAAACCTGCTAGAGTACTAGTAATACCTAAATGTGTAACATAGCCACTGATTAACGGATTTACCGACTGAATACTAAATTGATAGAAAAAAGTGGCTATCATTACATAAATAACGTCTTTAGAAATAAATGTTTTTCGGTCCAAGTCCTTGTATCTCCCTTTATTCGTTCTAAGTCCAAGAAAATCCTCAAATGTTTCACAATAATATATAGTTTTCTCCACCAATTATTCAGAAATGCAAAATCTATAATTAATCCGAACAAAATTTAAAAGGTCAAAAAATTATGTCTTGCTATCAAAAACAATCACCGCTAGTTTTAGCTTTCGGTCGTCTGCGGAAGCGAGAAGCCAACACATCTTTAAACTGTTGTCATACTTGTTATCTCCAAAAAACACCAATTTGAGTCAGCTAGCCAACAATGAATTGACCTCCACTTTTTGCTATAAACTATTAAGGACGGTCTATTCCTTTAAATATTTCAAGAATATCCAAACTATGTTCTGTAGCATTATAAGGCATGTTTCCAATTCCTTTAGCACTTATTTTATCTACTTTAACAGCGTCCCAAGTAAGATCGGAATGACCTTCCGCCATATCTAATAACGTGTCTTTAATATAATTGTCCCGATCAATTTGTTCTTGACTGGCATTAGGGCTAATCTGTCCAACAATGCCGTACATCTCTGTTCCATGGACAGCGACTTCCGCTCCTTTGACAGGTGCAACAACTAACACATGTGATGTTCCACCTGCATTAGCATGAGCCACTGCTCCACGAATTTGAGGTAATGTAAAGGATAAATGCGTTAATAATAATCCCCTTACCTCTACAGGCTTCAAAGTATCATCAGCAAAGGAATTGATTACTTGCTGGGCTCTAGATAAAGGAATACGCATACTGTGGGCAAATTGCTCTGTAAGCCTGTCAAGGGTCACTGGATCAAAATCTTTTGTCCGATTTAAGACCCAATAAAAAGTTTCTTCTGTGGTACTACTAAATAGAATATCTACATCTTTGTGTTTCCCAGATTCAAGAACATGCATCGGGTGATCAGCTATAACCCCATTTATTAGTTGACTATCGTCAGTAACAGCTATCACATCATTGTCAATGCCATGTGGAGTACCCGGATCAGGTGATTGAGTTGCATTCATTGCTTCAGCTAATTCATAAGCATCGACCTGTAATAAGTGCTCTGGATTATTAACACAGTCAAAATGTTTTAACACTTTTAGAGCACGCTCTTGCGCCACCCATTGAGGCACTAATCGAGAAGGCATACCAGAAAAAGCTGCTAAATGATGATAAAGATTGTCAGCACTAGGCGCTGATAATAGTTCTAATGATGAAAAAGCACCTGCACTATGTCCCGTAACTGTGACATTATTAGCATCACCGCCAAAATAAGCAATATTTTTTTGAATCCATTTAAGAGCCGTTATTATATCTTTAAGACCAAGGTTAGTTGCATCTTTTAATTTACCACCATACTGTGCTAGTGATAACCAACCAAACGGTCCAAGGCGATAATTAATAGAAACGCCTATCACACGACCAGTACTAGCTAGTCCTGATACGTCAGAAACTGCTTGTGTATTTGATCCTAACACCCAGCCACCACCAAAAATATAAACAACAACTGGTAATGGTTCCTCCCCCATGTCTTCAGGGGCCCAAATATTAAGGTTTAGACAATCTTCGCTAAGTCCGCTAACGGCTCCCAGCCAACTTGTATCGCCAGCCTGCAAAGGTGCTGGTCCATACTTAACATACTGCTTTGTTTCATCAAAAGGAACCAACTCTGGTTCAGCAAATCTTTCAGCTTTGGCATAGGGAACGCCTAACCAACTGTGTACTTTATGTGTCGTCATTTCTATCTACTCCAATTTAAATTATTTATGTTATCTGACTGATTATTCCGATTTGTATTAATAATTATTCTTGTAAAACTTTTTCGCAACATCAAGGTCAATGCGAAGCAAACTCTATTTTGTCGGCATTCTTTTGTAAATCACTAATTGTGTATATTTTGTGCCTTCAAAATAGTTAAGAGAACTGTTTCAGTATATCGTGAATAAAGGTTAACTTCACCTTTTTAAACAATACTTTTAGCTTTACCAAAATCCATATCCATTGGTCGAATAAATGACCAAGTTGAGTGGATTACTTTCCAGCCATCTTCTTCTTTTTGATAAACTTCAATACAATTGTATTGCATATCAATCAACGTCGTTTTTGCATATAGTTGATATGTTAAAACAGCCATATCATCGACTGCTTGCACTCGTGGATATTCAAAATCGTAACTGTCAGCAAATAGTTTTCCTTCAACATTAGCTAAAACTGATTCTTTTATGTCTTCATAACTATCAACACGTCTTTTAACAGCACCGTCAAAATACGAAAACTGTTTTTGTGACCAAATATTTAGGTAACCCGAAGTGTCCCCTTTGAACCACTTATCCAACGCACCCTTTTCTAGTGCAATAATCTCTTCATTTAATTTGTTATTTGTATTAATCATTTTTTCTCCTTATTTATAAATTGGTCAGATTTCATGCCATAGCGATGTGCCTCTTGAATATCTCCCAGTTTGAATACCTTTTCAAGGTCTCTACTGAACCCCCCATCATGATAAAAACCTGCTGATCTTTTTTTAATTGACTTTTTTTGAAGTGGCATAAGCTTCATCAACAGCCTCAATAATTAGTACTTGCGGTATATTATCAACATAGACTATCTCGTTACGTCACAGTCAACCAAAAAGCATTAATTGAATCCGCTTAAGTATATTGACTATCCTTAAGCGTAACAGGTTACAATTTTTAAGAATAATTCCCGCGTTAACATTATTCTTCATTTTGATACCATTTATTGGTGTTGGCAACATTTACACGACCGAATTATGTTTGAATTCTCTTTGAAAATAAAAAAAGAAAGACCAATTCGAAAATGAATTGGTCTTTCCAAAATTTACCCACCAACACTCGTTGACATAGGGGTCTTAAGACTTCTTCTACTCATTCTATAATCTTAGAATTTTACTTTTTAGCCTTTTTTGATTTTTTTCTACCTATCATAAAGATAACTGATGTTGCGAGTAATGCAGCACCTAATAACGTTACCAAAAGACTTGTTGCCTCATTTGTTTGAGGAAGATTTCCTGTATCACTCTTTGTATTATTTGCTTTGCTTACTGTATTTGAGTGAGTGTTTCCTTCAGGAACATCCGTCAACGTTTCTGTTGTTGTATTTCCTTTTGAATTATCTGTTGGTGGTGTTACCGGCGGTGTCACTACTGTTTTATCTTCATCTTTAACATAAACATACGTGACTGTTTGTGCCGTATCCGTGAAGATACCTTTAGCATTACTTGGCGCCTCTTTCAACATCCAACCTGAAAGTTGTTTCTCTTTAGATGTATATGCGTCACCAATCTTACCAGAGAATGTTACTGAAGCTGATAATTCATTACCATCTTTATCAACATATTTTACAGTGACATCTTTAGCAGCTGATCTCGTATAAACATACGTAACTGTTTGAGTCTTATCTGTAAATGTTCCTTCTGCATTTTTAGGAGTCGTTTTAACATTCCAACCTGCAATACGTTTAGCAGTTGTCTTGTATGAATCTCCTAATTTACCAGAAAGATTATCTGGTGTTGCTAGCTCGTTGCCTTTTTCATCTACATACTTAACTGTTACAGCTTCAGCATCTGTTTTTTCATACACATACGTAACTGTTTGGGCTTTATCCGTAAATGTTCCGTTGGCGTTACTTGGCGTTTCTTTTAACGTCCAACCTACTAATTCCTTAGCGGTTGTCTTGTAGTCAGCGTCAATTTTACCAGATAAAACATCTGATGTTGCTAACTCGTTACCTTTTCCATCTACATATTTGACCGTCACATCAGCTGCATCTGCTTTTTCATACACATACGTAACCGTTTGTGCAGCATCTGTGAATATTCCTTGTGCATTCTTTGGTACTTCTTTTAACGTCCAACCTGATAATACTTTGGCATCAGTTGTATAAGCATCCCCAACTTTTCCTGAAAGCGTATCAGCTTTAGTTAAATCATTCCCACTTCCATCAACATATCTAACTGTAACAGGGACAGCATCTGCTTTTTCATACACATACTTAACTGTCTGAGCTTTATCCGTAAATACTCCCGTTGCGTTTTCAGGTATTTCTTTTAATGTCCATCCTGAAATATTTTTAGCGGTTGTACTATATGGATTTGATACTTTTCCTGAAAGCACATCTGATTTAGCTAATTCATTTCCGTCTACATCAACGTATTTAACCGTGATATCAGCTGCATCCGCTTTTTCATACACATATGTGACTGTTTGTGCGGTCTCTGTAAATGTCCCACTTGCATTCGTTGGTGTTTCTTTCAACGTCCATCCTGAAATATTTTTAGCAGTTGTACTGTATGGATTTGATACTTTTCCTGAAAGTACATCTGATGTTGCTAATTCTTTTCCATCTGCATCGACATACTTAACTGTAACGTCAGCCGCATCCGCTCTTTCGTAGACATATGTGACTGTTTGTTTATCAGCAGTAAACTTACCACTTGCGTTACTTGGTGTTTCTTTCAATGTCCATCCTGAAATAACAGCAGCATCTGATGTATAAACATCACCAAAATCACCAGTAAGTTCTTTTGAATCAGCTACCGATTTACCATTTTCATCGACATATTTAACAGTCACTGGTGCAGAAGTTTTCTTATAAACATAGTTAACTGTTACTGCATCAGCCCCAAACTTACCAGAAACGTTACCTTCTACTTTTACAAAGTCGTAACCTGAAATCTCTTTTTGAGTTGTCGTATATGGATCATCGAAGTACCCACTTTGGACAACATCATCAGCAAGTTTATTACCATCTACATCTACATAATTTGCAGTAACATCAGCGCTAGCACGAATTAATTGTGTGCCTATTGCACCAGTTTCAACAACTTGCAACTTGTTAATTGCGATACCAAAACTGTTGTAAGCACCACGTGTTTCTTGAACAGCGCGTGACACTTTCGTTGTTTCAGCTGGTTTATTACTAATTAATGTTGAATCTGAAATTTCAGATTCTTTAGGCGCAACTAGATCAAATGATAATGTAACTCCCTTACCTTGGGCCCATTCAACTCCGTCATTAAGCGTAATTTTGTATGAATGAATGGTTGACCAATCAGCTACTTTATCAGCTGTTACCCAAGTTGCATCTTCAGCCCCAGTTGGGTCAACAATTTTAGCCGTTCCTGCTGGATAATTTGTATTCTTATCTAATATACCGGCACGTTTAGGATTTTTAGATGTACTATATAAAACAGTCATCTTATTTTCCCATGCACTTGGTAAAGTAATGGCCCCATCTAATTTCATTTCATAAGCCGAATTACGTGCTGCACCATCGGTAATATTTGAATCTCCGACAGATGGTAAAACATCTAAGAACTGCATTGATGTAATTTTATCATCTGTATTATTTGTTAATGTTGCTTGATAAGTGGCTTTTTTGCCGACTGTAACATTACCTAAATCGCCAAACTTATCATCTTTATCACCTTTAATACTTGCATCAACATCAATATTTGATTCTTGATTTAACACATATGAATTACCTGTTTTAATAATTGGTGTGTCTGTTTTACCATCTTTATCAATATCATCTGTATCAACAGATTTTACTGTATCCGTTAAAAGTGGTTCATCACCTGTCGGTTTCACAGCTGTATAATCAGTATCACCAATTGTTCCTGTCATGTTAAATGTCATATTAGGTGTCGCATCTTTTGAAATATTAATTTTAAATTGACCATTAAGGAATTTACCGGCTACTAATTTGTCGCCATTCATTGTTACTTTAACGAGTTGTCTTCCAGTACCTTTGTAATCCTTATCATATAATTCAGCGCTATAGTTCGTTGAAGCAACGCTTTCTTTGAACGTTACACCTGTTGGTAATAGCACATAACTCAGATAAGGTCCTGATAAAGGTGAAATTGATGCCTTATTATTTTCTATTGAAGTTAAGACAGTATTTTCACCTTCATTAACTGTACTTCCGACTGTATTTAGTAAACTAACTGAAGCTTTAACAACTTTTGTTTCACCGGTTGTTTTTGCTGCGACTTCAACGTGACGAGGCGCAATTCGATCTGTATAAACCTGACCATTTTCACCCTTAAATGCCTCTGCCCATGGGTTAGATGTGTAATCAACATATCGAGCTGCTTCAAAACCTGTTTCATCAGGTGCCTGAACGCCATAGAAAGTCATATCCATTTTATTAGTTATTTGACCAGTGAATCCTTTATCAATCGTTGCGTTAACTTTCATCCCGCTATTATACAATCCAGCTGGAGCCATTTTAACGGTTTTTTTACTTTCTGGATCATAGGTTGCAGATGCAGCTATGTCTCTATTTGCTGGAACTTTTGTTATCTTCTCATCATGGAACCACAGCCAAATATTAGCCACTTTTTTCCCATCCGGAATACCTAACTGAGCACGTGTGTAATTGGCGTTAGTCTTCATATCCATATTGAGTAATGTCCAGTTATCATCAACTTTTCCATCTGTTTCGTATTTTACCAACATAGCAAATGGTACTTTAGCTTTTGTTGGTGAAAAAGTTGGTAAATTATTGTTTGGCATGTAATAAAAATTACCCGTTGTAAAACTATCAAGATTTAAATGCGTATCCACATCATAATAAATATTATAATAAGAAAATCCAATATAAGGTGATGTCGCATTTTGTGAGGATAATGTTAATCCATAACTTAGATAAGCATCATCGTTAACTGTCACATCCGGGTCAATTAATGTAGCTGATGCCACGCCACCGTTTCCATCTTTTGGTCCTAAATGATTAGTTGGAAATGCTGATCCACCAGGAATTGGAATTGGAACTTCCTTAGGATCATTGGGCATAACCATAACCGTTGATTTAATTGGTGCTGTACTATTTACACTACCATCAAGGAAAGTTGCTGTTGAACTCACTGTATTCGTTATCTGTGAATAATAGGCAGCCTTGTCAGTTACTTTTGCTTGGATAGTCACATTTTTTTCAAAGAAATCAGTCACAGCTGCTTTTTGTTCAGCGTAACTTGGTGCTGTATATTCCCAGGTTAATGTTCTACCATCTGTACTGACACTCGGTTCTTGTGCGCCATCTTTTACACCATAGTAGTCTATTCCAGCGCCTAATTTATAGGTCACGTTAACTTTAGAACCTTCTTTAACATACAGTGCGCCTAATTCCTTTTTCGGCGCACTAACCCCTACACCATAGTTTACAATATCGCCACGATTAGGATTATTATATGTTTGTCCTTCAATACTAGTAACTTTATTTGTCATAGCATAATTATTATTTGCTGTTATATTAATTGAAGTTTTAGAATCATAGCTTTTATTTTCGCCATTCTGATCCGTTCCAGTAAATGTTGCTGCTGTGTCTAATTTTGTATTAGGCATAATTGCGCCATTTGCTGTTCCTATTTTTATAATTACTTTATTTGCTGTTCTTGCATTAAGCGTATCAAAATGATAATTCAATACACCTTTATCTTTATCATAAATTGGTGTGACGCCCGCAATTTTAAGTTCTGATAAATCTTGCGTAAATGTCATATTTTCATTTAAATTACTTGGTAACGTAACCTTTATATCGGCATTGGTAAATGAGGTGTTCTTACCTGAAATTTTAAAATATAAATTAAAATTAGCCAATTGGCCAGCTTCAATCGTATCTTTCTGTGCTTCAACTGTAAGATCCGTATTTGTATCTCCAGTACGAGTCATACCTGTCTCTGCTTTTGTCGCTTTTTTAGCAGTTGACGCCGTAGCTGCTTTTGAAGATGACGTTTCTGTCGTTGGATTAAGGTCCTGCGCAAACACAGAAGATAATGGTAATTGCGTGAACAACGTTATCATTGTTGTTGCGATAGTTAGCCCCTTTTTCATTTGTCATGCCCCCTTGTAAGTAATAACCTATTAAATAATATGCCGCCCCCGGCACAAATTAATTGTAACATCACAACAATCTTATGTAAACGTTTACGGCTTGCACTATTTAATCGTCTTTCCAAAAAAATAAAAGGGCATCGAAATCCTATTAAAAATGGATTTTAATGCCCTTTTATACTACCGTAATTCTAACTTACCACATTTATTAAATCAGACGTGGTCATTTAGAAATAAAACGTTCGGAACCAACTATGTTCACCCTCATATTTAAATACTGACAAATCAAAACCTGATAATGCGTAACTAGTAAACATGACTATAGCGCCAAACCAGATCAGAAATAAACTAATTTTCAACCAATTACGTCTTATATATTCAATCATTTTAAGCGACCTCCTTCAATTGTCTTCTGAATAAACGAATTAACCAGCGTGTCAGACTAATCGAATATTTAATTAAATATTTCGTTGAATACCAGGTCATTGCGATGAATAAAATACCAACACCTACAATTACAAAACTTACCCCAAATTGCATCAATCCAACGTTAAAACCTTGATTAAACATATCAAATGGCGATAGTCCTAAACTAATCACGCCACTGATAATAAATGAGGTAGCGATTACGCCTGCAATCATTGGTACTAACCATATTAAAAAATAAACTGTGGCAATTAGAATAGCAGCCGTCAGCAATAGCGGTCCCCATACAGGTGCTCCTAGGATAAGTAAAATGACAATCAAAACGATTATTGGTGTCGATAACTTTTTTTGTATTTTTGGTCGGTCATTTTGAATCAAACGTATCGCAATTTGACTTGGATTTTCTAAACTTAGAATAATATCTGTCACAGATTCGCCCGCTTCTAAACGGTCATCAATCATCTCGTCATAATAATCAAGTGTATTATCAATGTCTGCCGCTTGATAATGTTTAAGTTCTTCTTCTAGCTCTACAATAAATTTTCTCTTACTCATCGTTACACTCCCTTTATGTAATCGTAAACGTTTATTACCTGTTGCCAATCATCTAAAAATTCTTGAATATCTACTAATCCCGCCTCAGTTATGTGATAATATTTTCGCAATCGACCATTGTGTTCAACACTGTAACTCTCAATAGCGCCTTGTTTTTCTAGTCGTTTCAAAATGGGATAAAGAGTTGAATCTGAAAGTTCAATCACGCTTGAGGTGTCTTTAATAATTTGGTAACCATAAGAATCTGATGTCCTCAGCGTCGCTAACACGCAAAATTCTAATAACCCTTTTTTCATCTGTATATTCATCAACTCACTCCTTTCAAAATCAATACTATACGTTACATAGTATAATGTCAAACGATATATTATTTTATCCAAAAAAATCGACAATGTCAGTAAGACAACATTGTCGATTAAGTGGATTATTAATAATAGCTTTACTCTGTAGAACTGCCAAAAAGTTCATTGTAAGGCTATTTATTTTTTGCTTTAAAGTATTGTACAATTGGTCTCAATAAGAATATGCCTAACAGATAAATCCTAACATCATAAAAAATCGAACTGACTAAACTATCTTTAATAAAGAATGACAAGATTATTAAACATAAAGATAGGCTACCAAGAACAGAAAGGGTTTCATTCATATAATCTTTATATTTTTTCATTTTCATATCCTAACTAAAGCTATTATTTTTTTCAAATTGATAATAACACCTCGTTTTATCTTTGTCTATTTTAAACGATCTTATCAATTTAACCAGTAAGAAGACAGATAAGATTACATCAAATTAATTTTGTAGTATATTAAAATAAATATTAATTCATATCATTATGAAGGGTGGTCCTATCAATGAAAAAAATATTTAAAACTGATAACAATCAAGTGAAGTGGCTAATGAGAATCGGTATCGCACTCTGTATATTGGGCCCATGGATTGCCTTTTTAAATGGAATTGTCGGCTTATCTTTAGCTGGTTTAGGACTTTCTGCTGTTACAGATTCTATTCTCAACTTACCCTTCTTTCAGAAAAATTTTTTTTACTGCTTATTATCAATCCTTTTAATGCTATTGGTTGCTATCATCATTCTCATTTATATCCTTCTAATCATACTGCTACTAAATATACAATTTTAATCATAAACACTGTAAAAATGATTCTTCAATTAAAAAACTAGCTGATAAACCCAAATTAGGTTTATCAGCTAGTTTTCAGTTTTTAATGTCATAACTTTGATTCTGTTTCGTTCGTTTAATCATATAGTGTACATACATTGCAGAGTTCGCAATGGTCACTAATACCGTTATACTCACAATTTCTGGAAAATTGTTAAATATTAAGCTTAATATTACACCCACTATAGTTGTCGTTGTAAAGAATCCAATGACCACATTACCCAATCGTAAGTATTTTTTATTATACGGACTGGTTAAGAATAACCCTAAATAAAATAACGATATACCTAAATATAGACATAGTACTGAAAAGTTTTTAGGTATTTCGATTTCACTAATAAAACCTAACGAAATAGTGACTAAACTTAAGCCAAACAAGACAAAGTAATGAATATAAATTAATCGAATACCTGTTTCACCCGAACGATTTTCATCAATATAATGATCCATTTGAGTAATATAGGTCATAAAAAGTGCACCGATAATCATGAATATTAAAATTGAATAAAAATTAAATGTTTTAACGGTGAAATACGAGGCAATACCGAGAATACTTTCTCCAAATGTAATAATTGTTAATAGTGTTAGACGCTCTAATATATGTGGAAAATTAAGTGGGTGGAGTTTCAAAACTGAACCACCAAGAGCTGGTAATATCCAACTCACTGCAATACCCAGCAAGAATACCGCAATGCCTATGTTTAGTGGCAAAAAGGAGCCAATAAATACGAGTAATGTTCTTGTTGCAACAATCAACATCATTAGTTTAGCAATTTTTTTATCATCCTTTTTAGCAGCTGTCAGGTATACCGTGCCATATTGAACAACTAATACTGTGGATAATAGCCCTGTTGCAATTGCAAATGGTTGGAACCAATTATGGATATCCCCCTCAAAAGCATTGGACATATAAAGTAAAATTGCCATATCAATCATAAAAAGAATAATATCAGTCATCGAGTTTTTTCTATATCGATTAATAAAAACACTCTTAATCATCCATGTGTTAATAAAAACGACCATTACCACTGAAAAGATAATAAATGCACTAATCATACTTGATGTGCTTACTTGAAAATGATGAAGTAAATCCGTAGCTTGTGAAATTGCGTATGCAAAGACTAAATCATAAAATAATTCAGGTAATTCAACTTTCTTTTTTCTGACTTGTTCTACCATTTTAATTCCCTCGTTTTTTTAAAATTAATGAGTTAGATTACTCTACAAATCGTTTAAATACTACTAAAGACATTTTATTATAGCACCTTTTTCCAATTTATCTGAACTATATGAATAGCTAAATAAAAGAACCATCTGGATAAGCACTTTTAGAGAAGCAACTATCTAGATGGCCCTTTATTAATTTTGTAGATACAATTAATAAACGATTATATTTTAAAAGAATCTCTTAATTAATAAGAATCTTTGCCGTTCCTATAAATATCATTACCATCATAGATCTTATCGTTCACTTTAAAATGATTATCCACTTTAATGACAATGTCATTCCCAATCCAATAATTTTTTGGCGTCAATTTTAAAAATCCAAGTTTATTCTTTGCTCCCGATTTGAAACTTTCCATCTCACTTTTATTTATCTCACTCCGTACATACTTAGTCACGCCATCTTGAAATTTAATCACTAAAAATAAATTTGGTAACATGCCGACTTCGTTTATGCTAGGTATCCCATTGTTAGCCATTAGTATGCCTCCTCTTTACTAATCGTTTTTCTCGTATCCACTTTCGTTGTAAGACGCTTAAGTAATACATTCAACCTATATAAAAAAACAAAGTACTGATTACTCAGTACTTTGTCTACGTCTGAAGTATTCTCATCTCAAAAATACTTTCTATTTATTCTATCCATTTATTTGGTGCCATGCTTTTATTTGGGCTAAACGCTCTTTAAAACGTCGTTCCTTACCTTCGCTGGTTGGTTTATAATATCGATGTCCTGCTACGGAAGGTGGCATGGTACTCATAGTCGTTAACTTATCTTTGGCATAATGAGCTAATTCGTACCCTTTACCGTACCCTAGATCTTTCATTAATTTGGTAGGCGCATTACGTATTTGTAATGGTACGGGATCATTGGCCGTGGTTTTAACATCTTTAGCTGCAGCTAATCTTGCCTTATAAACGGCATTTGATTTAGGTGCCAGAGACAAGTAGGTTACTGCTTCCACTAAGTGAACATCACATTCAGGCATACCAATGAATTGGCATGCCTGAAAAACATTAATTGTCACATTGAGTGCATTCGTATCTGCTAACCCGATATCTTCACTTGCAAATCGAACAAGTCGCCGTGCTATATATATCGGGTCTTCTCCGCCTTCTAGCATTCGGGACAGCCAATAAATAGCAGCATCGACATCACTATTACGCATCGATTTGTGCAAAGCTGAAATTATATTATAGTGTTCTTCCCCATTTTTATCATAACGGACAAATCTTTTATTAATCAATTGGCTTAAATTATCCATCGTCACCGTAACGATATTATCAGCTTTTTCACCATTCAGAACTGCCATTTCCAAGGTATTTAATGCCATTCTGGCATCACCATCTGCAAAATTAGCAATCGCTTGAATTTCATCAGAACTAATGTGGATTGTTTGTTCTTCAAATCCGTCCGGGTTGCTGAGCGCGTTTTCGATTAATACAACAATATCTGCCTGTTTAAGCGCATGCAGTACAAATACTTTACACCGGGATAATAACGCTGAATTCACTTCAAAAGACGGATTTTCAGTTGTAGCACCGATTAAAGTAATACTACCTCTTTCAACATAAGGCAAAAATGCATCTTGTTGTGCTTTATTAAAGCGATGTATTTCATCGACGAAAACAATGGTTTTTTGACCAATTTCACAATCTAACTCCGCTTGTTTCATAATTTTTTTTATCTTACTAATACTACTATCAACTGCACTAAAGCTTAAAAAATTAGATTCAGTTTTACTTGCTATAATTTCGGCTAAAGTTGTTTTACCAACACCAGGTGGACCCCAAAAAATCATTGAAGGAACTTGATCACTTTCAATAATTTCTCGTAATATTTTGTTAGGGCCAAGTAGATTCTGTTGACCAACAAATTCTTCTAATTTTCGTGGTCGAACTCGACTGGCTAATGGTGAATTTTGAGGTTGATTAGAGAAAAGAGATTCCTGTTTCATTGATCAAACCACCTTTCTTTTAAGTCTGAATTTTTTCATGTTATACTTAATCATACACTGTACCGTTACGTTACAGACAATAAAGGAGCCTTATATGTTAAAAATAAGTGAGATGGCCAAATTAGCTAACACAACTCGCCGTACATTAATCTTTTATGACCAAGAAAATATTTTTAAACCTGCCCAAAAAAACGAATCTGGTTATCGTTATTATGATTATGACCAATTATACGATTTGCTATTTATACTTGGTTTACGTAGTTTAGATATTTCAGTAGCTGATATCAAGGAAATTAAAATCCATTCAAAAGGCGTACCAACACCTCAATTACTGAATGCTCAAGGTAAAATTGATAAAAAGATTGACGAATTAGTTAAAATTAAAAATGTTATCAACAAAAAAATTGAAGAACAATCTGTTACTAAGGACACTACCCTATATCAGCCCAAGATAGAAAACCGAATGAAAACAATTTTTTGGTGTTCTCGTCAATCCGTAGGTTGTACTGAGGAAGAAGTCGCTCAATTATTTTCAGAATTCTATAAACAATTAGACGCATTAGCTGTTATGGATACAACACAATCTGGATTTTTTACAACATTGGCTGTTGATAATCCAATCGGTTACGCTGAAGCGTCTTTTAGAGTTATCAAAGAAAAACTTACAGATGATCATGACGTTTTTATCCCAATCATGGAAAAACATGCAGGTAATTACGCATGTATTTTAGTGGAAAACAATGAAGCTGGTATCCATCAAGGATTAACTAAACTAAAATCATTCTGTCAAAAAAATAAGTTAAAAACCGCAGACTATTTATGGCAGCTTAATTCTGGCGACACCCTTATTAAAACTGGTTCCTCAAAATACGGCTGGCTTGAGTTTGCCATTTTGAATGAAAAGATTGAATAGACAAGAAAAAAAATTAGGCAACCTTCCTCCGGTTTAATACCGAAGACAAGTTACCTAAAGATGTGAAGTGAACCCAAATATTGGAAACTTAGAAACTACTTTTTTAGATTAGTTAAATAATTCAATCTGACACTCTAGTCGTTAGTAACAATAACCTGTCCGATTGGACGGTCTTTTTCCATCAAATAGCGATGAGCGTCTTGAATATCATCTAGTTTAAAAACTTTAGAAATCGGAAAGTGAAACTGTTTTTCATTAATAATATTAAACAACTCATTAACCATAGAACTATCAACATTAGATGAATCAAAAACTGTCGCGTACTTATTCGCCAAGTTGATGAACGGGTCAAAGTCTTTCCATAACCATTCCCCACTCAATTGACCAACTAACGTGTAAAACCCTCCTGTTTTAAGATGTGCTAAGGAATCCTCTACAGTTGTAGTACCTACCACGTCAATTATCACATCAAATTTGTTACTTGTTTCAATATGATTATCTTGATCTAATATGACTTCATTAGCTCCTAAAGTATATAGCAACTCTTTACGGTTGTTTTGCCTTGTTGTACTAGATACAGAAAGTCCAAATCCCTTTCCTAACAATAACGCAGCCATTCCAACTCCAGTAGTTCCACCACGAATTAATAAAGATTGACCTTCCTTAAATCGTGTTGCTTTTAAAGCCCCAAAAGCAGTATAGAAAGTTTCAGGATAACTGGCTAACTCTATCCAAGTTCCATTGAATGTTACAGGATAAATGATATTATCAGGAACTAAAGCATATTCTTGATAACTACCATCAAATTCACGCCCAAGGCCACCCATAAAAATTACGACCTTTTGTCCTTTTTCTAAGTTACTTTCCTGTGAAGGCTCATAGACCTCACCAACAGCTTCAACACCTATTACTCTCGGAAATTTAACTGAAGGTGATCCACCTTCTCTAGTTAGCACCTCATAACGGTGTACTGGAAAAGCATGAATCTTTATAACTGTTTTATTTTGAGTTGGATTTGGAATTGAGCGTTCGACAATTTCCAGTACTTCTGGGCCACCTGATTTTTTTACAACAACTGATTTCATAATAATTAACCCCCATTAAGTATTTTTTATACATTTACAATATACATAAATATATACTATCTTGTTACGTCACAGTCAAGTTAGAGTGCTCAGCAAATAGAATTATATCGATTAAATGCATTTTATTTAAATTGTTTAAAATAAAAACACCGCATAATACTTAGATTTTCGCCTAAATATTATGTAGTATTTTATTGTCTAAATAAAAGGTCTTCCACCTGCGAGCATTAATCCTAAAACACCCACACATAGGCAACAGATGCCTACCGCGTAGATGATACTTTTATTTAATTGCTTTTTATTTTTTCGTGCAAAGGTCATTTCAGTTAGTCCAATAAATATTAAGGCAACAACTAATTTAATGGCCGTTAAAATTGGATTTCCTTGCCATGCGTACCCTAGCAACATAATACCACTAGCAATTGAAATCAAATATCCCAGTCTCGTAATCATTTGATAAATTTTTGTATTAGTATTTGTAAAAATTGTGAGCGCCACTAGAACCGCTATCACAACCCAAGTAATCAAATGTATCCATAACCAAATCATAGTTAATCTCCTTTTATATCAATCTTACTGTTAGCTTATCATTATCCATCATTAAATCAAGGATTCAAAATTATTTAAACGATTGTGATTACTTTCATGCAAAAAAAATAATCCTTATACTAAAGGATTATCATTTTTAAGCTTATTCCCATTCAATTATAACGGTCGATTACAATCGTTGTTACAACGGCATTTATGCCAGTTTATTATTCATTGGCGGAGCTGCGGCGGAGCAACAGTCTGATTACCATTAAACTTCACCTTAGATTCCTTTGGTGCTGCATAGGTTATATGACCTGACATCATCTGTGCTAGTTCCTTATCTGCACCAACATACATGTGCGCATAGTGCCTTAACGTAATTTCCGGGGATGAGTGCCCCAGCCGTTTAGACAGAACAAGCACTGATACATTGAACTCATTAATCAAGTAACTAGCATGACTATGCCGAAGTCCTTTCCCTTGTATCGGGTGAACATTGGCCAACTTGGCGTACCGATGGATTATCCGCATGAGCGTTGATTTCAGCATCGGGCTTCCGTCATAGCTAAAGACAAAATCATCCTGCTTACCAAAACCATTCTGAGTTTGACGTTTTTTCCAAACACGGAGCACCTTCAAAGTATCCCGATCTATGGAGATAGTTCTCAAACCGCTATCAGTTTTAGTGTAGTCATGCCGTTCCCAATTTTGTTTGGTCTTGATTACCAGCATGTGAGTAACGCGTAATTGTGCATGCGTGAAGTCCACGTCCGCCCATTGTAGCGCCATCCCCTCATTAACACGAACACCCGTCATAAAGTAAACATACAGCATGACAAAGTTCAGGTGTTCGTAGTAGTCGCTAGTACAAATCTGGTTTAGTACAGCTTGAAACTCACTCTTAGTCCAATACGGCACCGTAGCACGTCCCTTAGGTATCGCCTTAACACGCTTTGACACATTACTAGGTAAGTAATTCATCTCAACCGCAAAATCCAGCGATTTACGAAACATACCAAAGACCAAACTTGCATAGCTCTGTGAGTAACCAGCATCTGTAAGCAGCCAGTTCCTAAAGCCCTGAACCTGCCTAACATCTAGCTTTCGTAATTCTATATCTCCAAATTTTTGTACGAAGACGTTTAATGAAGTCTTACGCGTTTCAAACGTTTCTTTTTGTACGCTAGCTTGGTATGCAGGAATATACGATTTTCGCATGTACACGCCATAGGTTAACGCATAGACGGTATGGCCGCTCTCGCGATCAAATTCTGCTTTCAGTCGTACAACTTCCCTGTGCGCAGCAGTCGCTGACTTGAACAACTGGCCATCCGCGTCTTTTTGACTCTTTTTCCGGATTCTTTTTCCGGTACTTTCATCCACCCCCAACTGTATATCATAGTAGTAGCGGCCATTTTGGCCACTGTATACACCAGCGAACTTAGTCTTTGGCATCGTCTGCATCCTTTCGAATGGATGCTCCAATAATTGCCTCAACCGCTGCAACCGGTACCCGACCTAGGCGCCGATTGGTATAAAACTCATATCCTTGTTGTACCATGCTCCGCTTTGCTTGTCTAATTAATTCAGCAGCAGTATTCTCACGATAACCAAGCGATATCAGGTCTTTCTTCGTAACCGTGTTGTTTTCCATTCAAGGGCCTCCTCCATTCCCAAAATCGACCGTATTTTTTAGTTTCCAGACGGTCTTTATATCGTTGTCCTGCGCTAACTTGCCATCGCTCGTAATATCAATCTGGTAAATTGCTACATCTGTTTCCAGCGCACTATCTGGGCTGTCCAAGTGCCCAACAACAAAATTCGGTCTAAAAATTGCGAAATAACTTTCATCTAGATCCCAGTAATCCACAGTCGGCTGCTTTAGTCCATGGCTCACAAAGTACCGTGGTTGATGATATGCGTGCGGTATTTGTAGAAGTTCTTTAGTTATATATTTGGTAATATAGTTAGCTGCCTTACGCTTGTCGGCAATATGGCTTACCGTACTAAAACCCTTTTCCCAGCTATCTGCATTGTATATCTGCAATCCCTTTTTCTTAATTAGCCGCTGACTCTTGGGGTAACGTGCAGGCGTTAAAGGTGGGGCAAGTCCGCCAGTAACGCCATGAAAATGAATTCTACCCGATGAAGGATGAAGTTCAGGAATAAATAGGTAGTCAAACCTACCGAACTTTTCGCGCTGATACTTCAACCAAGCACGCAGCCGCCTTCGTGCATACTCATAGTTCTTTGCATTCACCTTCGAGTCATCAAACGTAAGCGTCCAAAACAAATTGAACGAATTTGCCTCTAGATAGTATTTCACCTTTCTCTTAATCCTAAATGCCTGCTGCACGAGTTGGGTTTCATCACTATATGACACATTTATAGGCATATTCGACTCTGGATTTTTCAATAATTTTGGAGATTTGTGAACCCTTGGCACGCCATATTTCACAATTTCGATATGATCTTCAAATGTAATAACTTTGGCGTTGTACTCATACTCACCGCTATTCTTGCTCATTTTTTCAGCTTATCTTGCCTGTATGTCAAGTAACAGGCAAGTCCTCGCTGGCAGTCGCAGCTTGTGGCGTTCCGCCACCGCCACGCCTACCAGCAAGCATTGTAAGTGTTGCTTTAAACGGCAGTTTATCTTCATCATATTTTGGCGGTAAAAATGCTTTTGGCCCATCCCAATTCAAACCATCCAGCCAAATGACACCACCAAATTCTTTTGCATCAATTAACGGTAAATCATGGTGACTCTCTCCAAACACCTCCTGAGCTTGCTGAGGCGACGTTCTACCTAAGCTGATCCGCATCCCTAGCGAACTCCTGGCCTCTGTTGGGAGCGCAGACGCAGGCATCATTTGCCCCGCTACAATAACCGAGATAGAACTCTGCCGTCCCTTTGTAATCAAGGACAACAGTTTGGCGTTGAATTGGGGATATAGTTTGTCGGCTGTTTTCCTCTGCTGATCCTCAGCCTTCATGTTTGCAACCAGCGACAGTAGCTCATCGACAACAAGGAGAATCGTACCCTGATGAAATTTTTCGCAATGCGTAATATCCCGCTCATCATCGGGATCTGCATTTAGCTCCTTGTATCGCTGATCCATGATTTTGCACAATTCGTCAACGAGCTGAATTGCCTCTTCCGTATTCATGGCAACCTTACCAATACGCTTCATCGACTGACCCAAGAACGCTGCCTTACCATCGATCGTATACACGACATTATCGGGATTATTTACCAAGAAGGATATAATCAGGCCCTTTAGCAAACTAGTTTTCCCCGTTCCTGTTGGACCGACTATCAACCCCATCGGCTGTTTAGATGTTAGCGACATTCTGCCAGTCAATTGAATATTGATCTTTTCGCTTGTCTGCAACGCGTCCAAACGGTTGATTGTAATTCGCTCATCCTTATTGTGAGTTAGGTTAATTTCGATAATGCCGTTTCCAGACTTCTTATCACGAATTTCCCAGTAAGCTGTCGTCTCCTTGGTGAGGAATGCAACCAGGCGGCGTCCAATATCCGCTTCGAAATCCGAGCTGACACGGCCACCCGTTAGTAGCGTGATCTTAACTTCATCATTCGAGACCACATATCCCCATCTTACGTATGCGACATGGCCAGTCACGCCTTGCTTAATCAAATTAACGTTTTCCGAAAATTGCCAAAGCAAACGTTCCATCTTCCAACGTTCAACTGGCGAATATCTACTGTGGAGATATCTCCAAGCCCCAGCAAGAGACACAACTACTCCAAGTAGTCCAAGCATCAGGATAATTGGCCATAGATCTAATTCCGATTTTTGGCCAATTATTTTAGCCCACGTCCACTTAGCGCAGCTCCAGAGAATGATTAGCACTGTAACACATGCCCAGACCTTAAACAATAATCTTGACCGTACCTGCTTGCGTTGATCAACCTCATCAATGGATTCATAGATGCTCAGCTTCGCAGTATGCGTAGAGACTGGCAAAAATCTGCTAATTGTTTCCCTTGCGTTTTTTATCATTCAAGAACTCCTCTTCAAAGTCTCCTACTTGCTGGCCGGTAAAAATTCTGTACGCAGCTGCAATCAAAGACTCAATTCTTTTAACATCGAATGCGTCACGGTTCGTGAGACAATATTGAGCTTCATTCAAGTACGCCCAAACAGATAGCTTCTTTTTTTCACTCATACCTACGCCTACTTCCCATCGCTAATATTCATAACAAGCTTCACGTCACGCCAGCCACTAGTACGCCCCGCGCTCCACTTAAGCATTACCTTGGCGTCTTTCAATTCAATCTCTGTGCCCAAAAGTTCTGCCTCAGAAATTTCCAGCAGATCCTTCTCATCCCCAACAAGTTCCAGTGCATACGTCTTTAAGTCCTCTACCCCGTCGCCAGATTTCTCCAATGTTTTGGCAAGTTCAGCATCTACTATGTGGCATACTACCTTTGCGACCGATCCGTTGATTGGATCACCGTTATCTGCGTAGCGCGGACTTTTTGATACCGATACCACGCGAGCTGCTTTTGGCTTCTCAACGTTGCTAATTTCAACTTCTGAAAGTTTGACCTTGGCTAGTTTCATGCATTTCTCCTTTTCTGGATAAACATCCAACACAGTTTTAATAGACTAACTTTTATCAAAGGCCTTTGATTGACTACATCTTATCTTCAATTACGCCCAATATATATATCAGGCTTCGCCAATGTCTTGACACCCGAAAAACCGGGTATTGACGTATCGGAAAAGATGTGTATCAAAAAAGGCGAAGTTTTTAAAACTTCGCCCTAAGTGACTATTTTGATATTTGTTGGAGAAACCGATTCATTATCAGCGGTGTTACCCGATAATCAACAAATCTTTTTAATGGTTCACCAAGTTGCTTAAGTTCGAGAACCTCACCTAACCCTTCTCTCGAGACACCGCCAGAATCAATCTTATCTATTAGTGGGATTCCTGCGGCAATGCTTTCGTTATCAGCACTACTTTCGAAGTCAATTACTGTCGCTATTTTCGTTTCTTGATTCCGAACTCTTGTGAATTTGTCCCACTCATTCAGCAAGTCGCTTTTTATTCCTTCATATATTTGTTGAATCGTATTGTTCGGAATCCTAAGAGGCTGTGTCTGCTTTATATCATTAATAAGGCTACCTAGTCGGTTATTTTGGAATTGCGCTTCATTACACACTGACTCAAATACATTAGGCAGATAGTTTCTAATTTCATAATTAGACCCCCAAATGCACTCATACACATCCTTAAAATTCAAGGTATCTACAAATCGTAGATAGTACTTGGAAGAAGGCACTAGATAAGGATTCTGACGCGTATCCAATCGGGGAATAGGTGCGGTTATGGAGTCAACCATCGAATAACTTACTTCGTGTTGGTAACTTGGAGCCTCATTATACTCTTTTGCATTCTTGAACCCAGCAGTTTGATATTTGGATACGCCCTGCTCCTTCATACGCCGCTTGAGTCTTTCTGAAAACACCCTGTAGATAAACCAGACCGTATCTCCATATTCGCCGAATGCTTTTTCCCTCGCGGCTACAGTGCTCATATCTATTCGTACCATATTAGCTCCTTGGCATTATACTCCGGATTTTTTTCGATTGTCGTCTTTGCACAGCATTTGCAAATTGGAGAGTACTGTATGCCCACCTTGAGACCAAGGAGTAATATGATCGCCCTCCATCTCGTCGTACTCAAAATGCTTGCCGCATACCGGACAGATTCCATTCTGTTTTGCGTATGCTGCTCGCTTGTCCTTAGGCTTAAATGCCCGAATTGATAATACGCGCTCTGGCCCGCCAAGCACGTACTCAAATATCCCCTTCTGCTTGGTAACATCCTCGTCCTCTATCAGCTCGCTAACTCTAGCTTCGAGCGTAGCCGGATTATACGTATTCTCATGATAAGTATCGTATAGAAACCCCCATTCAATCCCCTTCATCAGCTTACGATAGTTAGGAAAAATAGAGGTTGTCCAATTAATTACGTTTTGAAAGTATAGCCACAGTTCGATTGCCGTTTCATCGTGCTGGTGCTGCGCCATGTACTCCTCAAGCTCAATATCCTGTTTCGACGAGATCCACTTGAGTGTGGTTTCCAAAAAGTCTTGTCGAATAGCAGAACCATTTAAATAGTCGCCGCCAATCTGATATGCGGGACACTGTGATTTCGAAAAGTACTTCTTGGCATCTGTCAACCATGGCCCCGTATAGATTGCATTTCTAAGTTCTTGTGCAGTAAGCTGTTCCCCAACAGTATTGATCACTTTGAACCAATCCAATTTTTCTCGATCTGTACCAGTACAAATATAAACCGTCAGAGGATAGTCCAATATTTGCTGCTGTTCTTCCTGTGTGAGCGTGTGAAAGTACTGGAAATTGATGGAGTAATCACCCTGTACAAATTGACATATTGAGATTGTTCGCTGCTGTCCATCTAAAATTTCATAGTGTCCATCTTCTGCAACAACCCAATACATAACATTCAGTGGGAACCCCTTGCGGACGGTATTAATAACTTCATCACGTTGCTTAGGTTTGTAGACGAATTCACGCTGAAAGGCCGGACGAATATTTAATTTTCCGTCATATCCATATACACCATCTTCATCGGAATCTACATATCCGTTTACGATTTGGCTTACTGGAATATCCTTTTTCTCAATTTGCATGCGTTTGGCCTCCCTTGTTGCGAATTAACACTCTCTTGTACATTGATTTAACGGTGCCATCTTTTTTAGTCAACAAAAGCCCTGAACTTTTTACATCAACAATTTCAAACTGATCTGGATTGTACCGCGTCATGTAAGTAATTGGCACACCAATGACACCAAAGTAGTCACAAGGAATATCCGCAACACGGGATACCTCAATGGCATCATAGTTATCATATTTTGGATATATCTCTGGAGAATAGTTCTTGAAGATTGTCAGCTTTTCGTGACGTTGTGTCGTATCTAAGTTGGTATACCAGCAAATGTTTCCCATTCTCCGCCATTTTTGTCCATTTTCATCAATCTTGAAATCCGTTTTCTTCGCCTCATAGCTTTCAGGTACCTTAAACCAAAAGTGTCCAGAATTGTACCCTAGCCAAATTTCGTTGGCCATAATTAAAGGCAGTACCTCTTTATAGGTAATTGCGTTGAGATTACCAATCACTAGGAATGTTTTGTGAAAAGCTCTTAACTGTGCGATGTAATCAGTAAATAGACTGAAAGGGGGATTGGTTACGACAATATCGGCTTCTTTAAGTAACTGAATTGCTTCCGGACTTCGAAAATCGCCATCTCCAGTTAGTGGTGTTTCAACGTAATCCGGTAAAAATGCAAGTTGTCCAATCTTGTCATCTTGTCTAATTATTTCCAATTTATAACTGGGTTTGTCGGATTCATAGTGCGTAGATATTAGTTTTTTTAGGCCTAACATGTAAAAGTTAATCTGAAAGTATTTCCAGAAATTACTGATGGCTGGATCATCACAATTACAAAACACAACCTTATCCTTGAAATACTCACGATAATGGCGTAGCTCGTTTTCAATCATTGAAATATTAGTATAAAACTCATCTGTTTTTCCAGCACGTGATACATGAAGGTTACTGTTTGTTTGCTTTTTCACGTTCATTACTCCAATTTATTATTTTATCTCTGTACATGTCTGTCATTGACTCTGAGATAGTAGGTAGCCAGACTAACAGACGTATTGAGTAGTAGTTCCGCCTCTGCTGCCTGAATTTTTACTCGTTCATTGCTAGCATGTGCATCGCCATCTTTATTGCGCATTTCTGCGATTAAATCGGTGATTCCATTTAAGTGACTAATCATTTTCGTAATACGTGGATTCCACTCCCGAGAAGGTCTCATTCCCAATGTTTTAACCACCAAATTACGATATTGACCAATATCGCCATTACGCTTACACTTTACGTCGTTATCGGACAATATTTGAAGAAACACCTCTTCGATAAGTGTTCTAGCCTTTGTAACTACGCTGTCAAAATCATTATCCTGCAAGTCATCTTGTCCCTGCGCCAACAACTCTGAAATGTATCCTGAATTGATCCTCTTGATCGGCACGAGGACTTTTACATTCTCATCTGCTGCGATAATTTCCCACGAATTACCACTAGATACGAGTTTTAAGTTGCTGTAGAGAAGAATGGCGTTTATCTCTCTGATTACGCGCTGCTTAATTGCGTCTGCTACAATCAGGATGTCCTTAGATTCATCACCAGTAAGGCCTTCCAGAATAAAGTTATCAATTTCCTTCAGTTGCGAAAACTGACTTCCAGAAAGATACTCATTAATCACCGGTCGCAACTGTGCTGGTGAAAATAGAAACGATAATAAAGAAGCCGTTCGATCATTTGCATGAGTTGCACTGATTATCGAACTCATTCGGCGTAATCTGTTTGAACCTTCTGGATTTGGAGAACCAAATCTGGATCCCAGAGCGTCAAGATCTGCATTTGTTCGGTAAGTTATCCACGGTCGGTCAATCAAGAAAGTTGTAATATCTGTGTTTTCCAGTAATTCAAAATTTTCTGACTCCAATGCCTTTCCCCCCACAGTATTAATAACTTATTTAATTATATATCCTAAGCCCATAAATACCAAGCACTCTACTGTGTATTCTCGCAAGTTCATTTTTCCGCCAGACTAAAAAAGGCCACCAGAACCAAGTAAGTTCTAGCAGTCTTAAATGAGTTTTCGATTGATTGTCCACCATAATTAGGCGGAGTTTCGGCGGAGCACCATATTTTTTTGGCGGAGTTGGCGGAGTTTGAGCTGCCTTGAGCAAATCCAAAATGCCTCTGTATCACTCTTTCTAGCTCAAATTGGCCTACATCGCTATTCCCATTCGATTGTTGAAGGCGGCTTGCTCGTAATATCATACACGATGCGGTTAACATGTGCGACTTCGTTTACAATACGGACTGAGATTTTTTGTAAGACATCCCAAGGGATTCTAGCAAAATCAGCAGTCATACCATCAATTGAAGTAACACCACGGATACCAACTGTGTAGTCATAAGTACGTCCATCGCCCATCACACCAACACTTCTAATGCCCGGTAAGACAGTAAAGTATTGCCAGATTTCACGATCAAGACCAGCATTTTTAATTTCTTCACGTAAAATTAAATCACTATCTCTAACGATTGTTAATTTTTCTTCAGTAATTTCACCAAGAACACGAATTCCAAGACCAGGGCCTGGGAATGGTTGACGCCATACTAATTCTTCACTCATACCCATTTTTTCGCCAAGTTCACGAACTTCATCTTTGAATAATGTTCGCAATGGTTCGATTAAGCTAAATTGCATATCATCAGGAAGGCCACCAACATTATGATGAGATTTAATTGTTTGGGCAGTATCTGTCCCAGATTCAATCACATCAGTGTAAAGTGTTCCTTGAGCCAAGAAGTCAATTCCTTTTAACTTAGTAGCTTCATCATCAAAGACACGGATGAATTCATTACCAATTGTTTTACGTTTCGTTTCAGGATCAGAAATTCCTTCTAATTTACCTAAGAAACGTTCTTGAGCATCAACTTTAATGATATTCAAGCCAAATTTACCGCCAAGCATTTCCATAACTTGATCAGCTTCATTTTTACGAAGTAAACCATGATCAACGAAAATACTTGTTAGTTGGTTACCAATTGCTTTGTGCAATAAAACACCAACAACTGAAGAATCAACCCCACCTGATAAACCAAGAAGGACTTTTTTATCACCAACAGTTTCGCGGATTTTAGCAATTTGTAAATCAATAAAATCAGCCATTGACCAGTTACTTTCAGCTTCACAAACATCAAATGCGAAACGACGTAAAATGTCATCCCCAAATTCAGTGTTGCGAACTTCAGTATGGAATTGAAGGCCATAGAATTTCTTATCAAGATTTTGCATTGCAGAAATAGGACAGTTAACAGAAGTTGCAACTGATGTAAAACCATCAGGAACTTCTGTTACTAAGTCACCATGACTCATCCAAACTGTTTGTTCAGCTGGTAATCCTTTGAATAAAGTTCCTTCTGGATTAGTAACCTCAATTTCAGCCTTACCATATTCTTTGTTATCTGCACTTTCAACTTTACCACCTGGCATTGTATATGCCATTAGTTGCATACCGTAACAGATACCTAAGATAGGAATACCTAATTCAAAGATTTCAGGATCTACTCTGAGTGCATCTTCATCATAAACACTATTTGGGCCACCAGAAAAAATGATACCTTTAGGGGCAATCTCTTTTATTTCGGCTGCACTAATCTTGTGTGATAACAATTCAGAATAAATTCCGAATTCACGTACACGACGAGTAATTAATTGATTATATTGACTACCAAAATCAAGAACGATAATTTTGTCGAAATCTTGCATGCTAACGTTGGCCAAAAATAGTCACCTCTTCATATTTTTTAGTTTCTTATTACGTCTATTCTACTGATTGAAACCCACTTGGTCAATCGTTTGATTTAATTTTCATGAAAATCTGTGAAAATATCTCTATTTTCTAATATTTGCGTAAATAAACGGTATTAATTCGATGCTCATCTGTCTTCTCTAAAATAAGATCAGCACGATTTCTGGTTGGTAAAATGAACTCTTGTAAGTTCTTTAAATTCACGGTTTTCCAGACATTACGTGCCAACTTAAATGCTTCATCGTGGTTACCAATCGCATAATCATAATAGTAATTTCCAGGTTTCTGAAAAGAGGTGTTCAAAAGAACACCAAAACGTTCCAAATACCATTTTTCAATTAAGTCAGCATCAGCATCAACATAAATTGAATAATCAAAGAAATCACTAACATACAATTGTTGGTTACTTGGTAATTGTAAAACATTAATCCCTTCAACAATCAAAATATCTGGTTGATTAATTGTTTGTACCATTCCAGGTACAATATCATAACTATCATGTGAATATACTGGTGCTTCAGTTTTCAGACCACTTTTCACGTCGTTTAAAAATAGAATTAGTTTTTCCATGTCATAACTTTCTGGAAAACCTTTACGGTCCAAGATATTCTGGTGAATTAGTGTTTCATTAGGATATAAAAAGCCATCCGTTGTAATTGCTTGAACCTTTTTTGTTGGGTATAACGCTGTGAGTAATAATTGCAACAAACGTGCCGTTGTACTTTTACCCACTGCAACACTACCCGTAATTCCAATCACAAAAGGCCATTTTTGATCTTTAATTCCTAGAAAATCTGCTTTTTTTGATTGCAAATCTTGCTTACCCAACAATGTCATATTTAATAAATGAACCAATGGCATGTAAATTTCCTGCACATCTTGAACTGATATCTTATCATTAACAGATTGAATTTCATTCAATTTTTGTTGTGACAAATCAATCTGTTTCGTTTTATAAAAGCCACGCCATTCATCCCTTGGAATTTTATAATAATTCATTTGTTTATCCATTTTAACAATCCTCTAATAAAAATGACCTATCAGTTTCCGCAATAGGTCATTTCTTCCATAGCTTATTTTAAACTATATAAACTTTTTGAAACATGGTCAAATAATGGTGATAATTCTTTTTCAGCATAAACAGTTAGTCGATGCATTGCTCTTGAACAAATCGTATAAACTAATTGACGCTCGTCTTCTTCATGATAGTTAATCTTTGAAGCGCCCCACATAACAACCGCATCAAATTCCAAACCTTTAGCTAGGAAAGCTGGCACAATAATCGTTCCATCGGCCAAACGTTGATTTTCCGTTTTAATCAATGTAACTGGCACGCCCTCGGCTTGTAATTGTTCATACAATTCTGTACATTCAGCTAATGATTTAGCGATGATTGCCGTTGTTAGATGATCATCCACATTTTGTTGTACTTGTTTTTCTAAATCGTGAACTAATTTATCAGAATTATTATCCACAGTCATTGTGGGTAAGTCACCTTGTCGGTTAAATGACGTCACTGATTCACCATTTATCAACACTTCTTTTGTGAAATCTGTGATTTGTTGTGTTGAACGATATGATTTCGTCAATTGCACGACTTTGGTTTTATCAGCTGGGAATAAATGTCCCAATTCTGATAGTAAACTCTTACTATTTTCTTTTGTGAAAATAGCCTGGTTTAAATCACCAAGCAGTGTAAACTTAGCTCTTGGGAACCCTTCCTTCAAGAAAGCTAATTGAAATGCCGTGTAGTCTTGAATTTCATCAATAAAGACGTAACGGACATCTGTTTCACCATGCTTACCCGTCATACGATCAAATAAGTATAAGTATGGCGTAACGTCATGCATCGATATTTGACGATTTTTTAAACGTGACACAACTTCAGCCACATCTGCTTGCCATTCTTCTACAGTAACATTATAGTCACTCAAATTAAGATACTTAGGCACATTGTGTAAAAAGTTCACATATTGTGAACTGATATTTAAGAATCGATTGCGCACAATTGCTCTGTGCACACTTGTAAATTGGCGCATAACTAAAGTACGCGTTAAGAAACGCATTTCTTTATCACCGCTTGCAAATTCGCGGTCTTGGTCTCCATACAAATCATTCAATTGTTCTTTAGACATATCTTGAATTGCTTTTTCAACCCATTCTAACTTAGCCTCAGCTTCAATTCGACGATTCAATAATTTAACTAATGATTCACGTGTTGCTTCTAATCTTGTCCGTAAATGATAATTTTCATTATATTTATAGTAGATACCTTTTATTTTATCTTTTGAAATAAAGACTTCATTATTGAATTTAATATCTCTGAACTTCATGTCTGCTTGTTCCAAATGTTCTGAATAAGCAGTTGAGGCATTAAAGAATGCCAAACTATTTTTCAGAACTTGAATACGTTTTTTAGCAGGCGCATTGTCTTCTTCAAAGCGTTCTTGTAACGTTTCAACTTGCATATTTGGTAAACGTCTTGATGCATATTGGAAATAAGTCATTTGAACCATATTTTGTTCACCAAGTTCTGGCAACACTTGATCAATATAATCATTAAATAATTGATTAGGTGAGAATAAAACAACTTGACTAGCTGTTAAATTACCGCGGTAACGGTACAGCAAGTAAGCCACACGTTGTAATACAGCTGAGGTTTTACCCGAACCAGCTGCACCTTGAACAAATAATAATTCAGCTTTTACATCTCGAATAATTTGATTTTGTTCCTTCTGAATCGTCGTTACGATACTCTTCATCTTTGTATCAGCAGAATCATTCAAGACGTCTAATAACATCTGATCACCAACAGCTTCATCAGTATCAAATATCGTTTCAATTTGGCCATCTTCAATTACGAATTGACGTTTCAATGAAACATCTACTGTTTGATCACCATCAGGAGTTTGGTAAGTGACATCACCTAGTCCGCCATCGTAATAAACACTCGATATGGGTGCACGCCAATCATAAACCATAAAGTGTTCAGGTCGATCAGCAAAAGAGCCCAAGCCAATATAGATTGTTTCTTTTTTATTAGTTCCTTCTTGAATGTTTAAACGTGCAAAATAAGGTTTCTTTTCTAATTTCTTTAAAATGTCTAAACGAGAAGTTGCGTTTTTCCAACTCGTTTCACGTTCAGCTAATAACTGTTGTTGCTGACGAACAGACATTGCTGTATCAATCATTCCAGTGTATGTTGTCGTATTGATATGAACATCACTTGTAAATTCGCCATTAATCGATCGTGCTTCACTTTCAGCGTACTTTATTTCATTTTGACGTTTAACTTCAGCATCTTTTATTTTAACAATAACATCATCAAGATGTGCTTGTTCTTCGATTTTAATTTCATCAGCCATTTCTCAATACCCCACTTTACATGATTTTATTAGGCCTAATAGTGTATCATTTTTTTATAATCAACTCAAATAGGCAACTAATTGAACTTATTTCTTATTTGGTAGGAATTGGTCAACTACGATTCCAACAGCTAATCCAATTAATGTTGCGACAGCAATTTTACTTATCACAATCCCAATAATTAGACCAATTAAAGTTGTCATTCCTGCAATTAAAGTGTGTCTAGTCATATTGACCTCCAAAAATTTAATATATCTAGTATACCAGTATCGAAACCTGTTTAACACTGGTGACCTCTTATAGTGAGACAAATCTTAATAAAAGCTAAATATCAGTTAAAATAATAGCCTTTTTTTTAATTTCAGTTTAATATAATGAGTAAGACTAAAACGATTGGAGGGCCTGACAATGTTCGAACAAGCTTGGTTTTTCTTCACCCATTTCGAAAATTATTTAGGACCTCTTTTCCAGACTTTAGGTAACTGGAGTTACTTAATTCTTTTTGTACTTATCTTTGCCGAAACAGGTCTTGTTGTTTTTCCTTTTCTACCTGGTGAGTCGCTACTCTTTTTCACTAGTTCCATTGCCGCCTACTCAACAGATACCATTGATATTCGGGTATTAGTCCCAATATTCTTTTTTGCCGCACTCTCTGGAGATGCCGTGAATTTTGAAATTGGTCGACATTTAAATAAATTACCTTTCTTTAAAAAAAGAATCCCCCCTGAAAAGATGGAAATCGCCAAAAGTTTTTTCAAAAAACATGGTGCAAAAACAGTCGTATTTGGACGCTTTATCCCATTAATTAGAACTTTTGTGCCACTTATTTCTGGTACTATTCAAATGAATTACAGACATTTTAGTATTTTCAACTTAATTGGCGTCTCACTTTGGGTAGCCATTGGAAGTGGCGTCGGTTACTACTTCGGCGCAATTCCATTTGTTAAGGATCATTTTTCTATTATTTTCCTTTCAATTGCCGGGATAGCATTACTTCCAGTGGTCTTAGCTGGGTTAGTACAACTTACGAAATTTTTACTTAGAAAAAAACTTGATGCTAAATTCTAGGATAAGCTTTTTAGAATAATCGTTTTCTTTAGCGTATAATGGGGCTATCACATAAACTTCAGGAGGTTCTCATGCCATTTACAGTCTATCTCGTTCGCCATGGTCAAACCATTTTCAATAAATATAATCGGATGCAAGGTTGGTCCGATTCACCACTTACAGAAAAAGGCATTAACGACGGCCACACTACTGGAAAAAAATTATCACAAATTCAGTTTGCTAATGCATACAGTAGTGATACAACCCGCGCAAATCGTACAGCTAACTACATTTTATCTGAAAATGAAAACTCTTCAGATTTAATTGTTACAACATCTGAGTTTCTTAGAGAGCAAGGCTATGGTTACTATGAAGGTGCCGATTCTTCTCAAGCTTGGTTTGTTGTTGGTAAGCCACATGGCGCTGCTAATTTCACTGAGATTTTGCAAAAATTTTCAATTGAAGAGGCACGTGACTTCTTCAAAGAAATCGATCCTTTCCATGATGCTGAAGACGATGCCGATTTTTGGGCACGTCGTAATAAAGGTTTTGATTTATTGCGTAAAGATGCTAAAGATGGCGATAACGTTTTAGTTGTCAGTCATGGGACAACAATCAGAAGTATCGTTTCTCATTTTGCACCCGAAATTGATATTACAATGAGCCCTAAAAACGGTAGTGTAACTAAGTTAATCGTTGATGACAATTCAGTTAAAGTTGAATATTTCAATCATCACGATGATGATAAAATCTAAATAAAAAAGGAGTAACCAATTTTTAAAATTGGTTACTCCTTTTAGTTTAAATTGATTTACGTTGTGTCTTGTAATCGATAACTTCTTTTTCAGATAAATTACCTAATTCTTGTAATTTATCTTCAATAATATTTAAAACAATATTACGATCAGCTTCATTTTCAACAAAATCGTATTTATCGCCATCAATAACTAAAAATTCAGAAACGTCATATTCTTTTTCCCAATCTTCATAATAGCGAAGTAATGTTTTATAGTATTCAACCAATGAGTGGTCAGTTTCAATTTGTTCATAATCACGGCCACGTTTTTGAATACGATTAACCATTGTTTCATAAGAAACTTTAATCATAACCATCAAATCGGGTGATTTTTTATGTGCAGCATAAGGTAACTCTTCAAGCATATTTTCTAATAAATCTTGATAGATGTTATATTCAACAGTTGTGGCATTACCCATTTCTGTATTCATCTTCATAAAAATAGCATCTTCATAAATTGAACGATCAAGAACATTATTATCTTCTTGCATTGCTGCTTTAATCATTCTGAAACGACGATTCAAAAAGAAAGTTTGTAATAAGTAAGCGTAGGGATTTGTTGCTTCCTTATCCCCTGCTTCACGTTTTTTTGCAGCGATTTCGTTACCTTTGTAAAATAAAGGTAATACCGGGTTATCTGTAACAGGTTCGTAAAAAGCCTCTACCCCAAGTTCTTCAGATAAAATTTTTGTCATACTAGATTTTCCTGAACCAATAATACCAGCCAACGTAATCAAAATAATAAACACTCCTTCTTGAATAGTTAATACAATTTATGCAGTTAAAACAATTAGATTTAGACTTGTAATTAATATCTCATTCGGTATCATCTTACTAGTAGTCATAAATAATCTCATATTTTAATTCTCCGTTTATTTAGTATACATTGGATTAAATAAAATAAAAGTCTTTTCTTTTTCTAAAATTAATGCATTAAGTGAGACTATTCATCAAAAACCAGACAGCTCTAAGTACCTTTTTTATTTACAAATTAAATATTTATTTATGAAAGGATTTCATATGTCATTTACCGTTTATATGGTTCGTCATGGCCAAACTTTTTTTAACTCTTTCCAGAGAATGCAAGGCTGGTGTGACTCTCCACTTACAGATAAGGGAATCAACGATGCCACCCATTCAGGAAAACTTTTACGCGATAAATCATTTAATGCCATTTATCGAAGTGACACAATGCGTACAAAAAAAACACTAAGCCATATTTTAAGTGAAACGAATGTTGAAGAAAATGCACAGTTAACACCAATTGAAACAGCACTTTTTAGAGAAGAATATTATGGCTCATTTGAAGGCCAAGATACTGCAGCTGTTATGCAAACAGTTGGTACACCTTTTAATTGTCAAACCTTCAATGATATTCTTGAAAAATATTCCATCGAAGACTCACGTGATTTCATAAAAAGTGCTGACCCTTTTAATTTAGCTGAAAATGACCAAGAATTTTGGAATCGCTATGATCATGCTTTTGATTTTTTACGCACTAACCAAAATAATAATGACAACGTTCTATTAGTTGGTCACGGGACAGCAATTAGAAGTATCGTTTCACGATACGCACCTAATATTGATATATCATCTAGTCCTAAAAATGGTAGCGTCACTAAATTAATCGTTCATCACGATACAATTGAAGTTAGCTATTATGGTAATTTTGGCGAACAACCCATCTAAATAAAGAGAGGTGAATACTCAGTTTTAAAAACTGAATATTCACCTCTTTTTTATTTTTTTAATACCATCCCTTTATATAAGGTAACTGTTACCCAATAATATCCCAAATAGAGAACTGCAAAAATAATAAATGGAATCGTTATATGTGAATATGGATCTGGAATTAATTCCTTGAACATTTGTAGTCCGAATAAAACGTGGATTACACCGACAATTCCAGGTAAGAAGAATAAGATGCCAATTTCGCGCCTAATTGATTTTTTCATTAGTCGTTGCTTAGCGCCTAATTGGTTCAATAAATCATATCGTTTTTTATCCGTTGCCGCACTAGACAATATTTTAAACATAAGAACACTTGCTAACATTGCCAACATCGCAACGCCTAAGAAGAATCCAATGAATTCTAATCCGCCATAAATGCCGTTAGCCAACTGATATACGACATACTTATTCATAAAATAAGATGAATTATCTAACTGATTTTTAGGTATTTCTTCGCTCAATGCTTTTAAGATTTCTTTATTATCTTTAAATGATGCTAACCTAACAGTATGGATACGTTGTGTCTTCGCCGAAACAGCTGAAAATGATGCGTCAGAGACAAGTACTGGATTTAACATATCAGGGGATTCCAATGTAGTTCTAACAGCATTTCCCCATAGATTATCCTCATTTTTAGCTGTCATTTTGGCAGGGTCAACTTTAATAAATTTACCGGTAGCCGTTCCCGTTTCCGTGAAATCAAGCGTGTACAATGGTGATTTCACAAAGTCAGATTTTTTAAAATAACGGACAGAACCAACTTTTTTTGCTTCATAAATGGACTCTTTTTTATCAGTCAATTGACTAAGTAATTTTTTCTCTTTTGTTGATGGATTTTGGACAACAACATCATATGGGGAAGTAGAAGTAGCTGTTTGATCAACCACACCAGAGAATCCCATCCCAACAGTTATTGCGCCTAATGCTAGTGCAAATAACATCGCAACCATTGTTAGAACCCGATTTAATGAACCTAATCGAAAGCTAAGTTGCCCTAATAAAAAGGTATTTAATTGCTTTTCAGAAAATCCCTTATTACGTTTTAATAATTGAACCAATCCACTAAATAATGAATTGAAAATTAAAAATGTCCCAATCAAAATTGTTACGACTGACCCAATAAATCCAGCCATTTGAAACAGTGCTAAATGACTTAATAAATAATAGCCACTTGCAATTAAACCTAATCCTAAGATACTTTGAATTAAGATATTATAAGATTTTAGCTTTTTACCTTGTGGTTGTTCTGCTTCATTTAATAATTTTAAGATAGGCGTTCTTAACAAGCTTTGTCGATTAAATATAGCAGCAATCATGAAAAGAATAACGAAGAAAAGCATTGTTATTAGGATTGCTGGGAAATAAAAAGCTTGAAAAGAATGCGGTGCAAGATCCATTTTATCTACTAAAAATTGGCTAACGCCATATGTCAGTCCAATACCAACTAAAATACCAACAGCTGTTGCAATTAAGCCAATAATTAAAGTTTCAGTGAAAATTAAGCGCCCAATCTTACGCTTTTTAGCGCCTAGCATCATGAACATCCCATAATCTCTTTGACGCATGCTCATTAAAAATGTATTCGCATAGATAATATAAAACAGTGTAATAATTGCAAGTAGTACAGAACCTACTTGGAAAATCATTGCTGCAAATTTTATCGTCGCATTTTGTTTAATAAATTCTTGATTAGTTGCTAATGCTTCAAACATGTAAAAGATTGCTGAAGCCATAATGAGTCCTGATAACAAGATTAGATAATCTTTAAAGCGACTCTTAATTCCAGTTAAGGATAATTTTAATAACATATTGTTTCCTCCCTTCTTAAAATTATTGTTCACTCTTAGCTAGTTCATTTAAAATTTCTTGATAAAACTCTGTTCGCGTATTCGTTCCTTGAATCAATTCTCGACCAATCTTACCATCTTTAATAAAGAGAATTCGTTGACAGTAACTCGCACTAACAGCGTCATGAGTCACCATCAAAATTGATACTTGATCATTTTTATTTAAACTTTCCATCGTTGATAGGAGTGACTTTGCACTTTTAGAATCCAAAGCACCTGTTGGTTCATCTGCTAATAAGATTGCAGGATTATGGACTAAAGCACGAGCTGCTGCAACTCGTTGCTTTTGGCCACCAGATAATTCAGTTGGAAATTGTCCAAGAACACTATCTATCCCCAGTGTTTTCGTTAATTTATCAATACGTTCTTGATATTTAGAAATAGACGCATTCTGTAATGATAGTGGCAATGTTATATTTTCAGCTGCCGTTAAGTTATCTAGCAGGTTAAAACTTTGGAAAATAAAGCCAATTTGTTGTGCTCTAAAATCTGATAGTTTATCGCCACGCATCATTGAGATATCCTGATTATTAATCTCAATTTGTCCTGAAGTCGGCTGGTCTAGTGTTGATAATAAGTTAAGTAATGTTGATTTACCTGATCCTGATGCCCCCATGATACCAATAAATTCACCCTGTTCGACAGAAAAATTAATCCCTTTTAAGGCTTCCGTTTTCTTCTCTTTATTCTTACCGTAGACTTTTTTAACATCTTTTGCGCTTACAACTATTTCTTTCATTTTATTAGTCCTCCATTTATATTTATCATTTTACTATATGTGTACTATTATACATAGTACACATTAAATAGCAATTTTTATTATCGTTAATTCTTAACTTAATTCTCATTAAAACGATTACATTTTATATTAATTTAATTTTTCATGGAAATTAATTAGTCAGTTCACTATACTTATAAATTGTTAGTTTAATTTACATAGTTATTTATCACGGGAGGTACTTATGGAAAACGAGAAAAAAACATTTATATCGTGGCCAGTTTTGGCATTAATGTCATTCGTAACAGTTATTGGCTTCGACGATATCGTCTATAACTTTCAAAATCAAGGTATGGGCGTTATTACATCTTGGATCATTTTATTGCTATTATATGTAATTCCCTATTCTTTAATGGTAGGACAATTAGGTTCCGTCTTTAATTCAGAAGGTGGCGGTTTAAGTTCATGGGTTCGCGGAACTCGTGGCGAAAAACTAGGTTACTTTACGGCATGGACTTATTGGGCTGCTTCGATTCCTTACGTTGTTGATACCGCTAATTCAGTCGTTGTTGGCTTTGGTTGGTTATTTAACGGAAGTAATGCACTCGAAGATAGTTTATCAACAGCTATGTTCGCGTTAATAACATTAGTAATCTTCGTTGGTTTCATTTTTGTTCAACGTTTCTTCAAAGGTTCATTAGAATTTTTAGGTCTTATTGGTGGTGGTACCATGTTCATCCTCACAATTTTATATGTTGTAATGGCATTTGGCTCATTATTAACACCTTCAGGTCGTATTGCAACAACAAATATGAGCTGGCACACACTAATTCCTAAATTTGATTTACATTATTTCACAACAATTGGTTTATTAATTTATGCGATTAATGGTGCAGAATTAATTGCGCCATTTGTCACAAAAATGAAAAAACCTAAAAAAGATTTCCCTAAAGCCATGATTATGTTAACCGTTATGACAATCTTCTTAACAGTTTTCGGCTCATTCGCACTTGGGATTTTCTTCAATGCCCATAACATTCCTAATGATTTTAAAATGAATGGTTCGTACTACGCATTCCTTCGTTTAGGAGATCAATTTCATATGGGTAGTTGGTTAATGTATGCCTTCGCTATTACTCAAATTGTGTACATGTGTGCTCTTCTAGCTGTTCTTCTTGACGCTATGACTCGCATGCTTATCTCTGACACAGGCGCTCGTTATATGCCTAAGAAATTACTTAAAGTTAACAAAGATGGTTTACCAATTAATGGGTACATTTTAACTTGTACTTTAAGTGCCTTCATTCTCTTCTTGGGTGTCTTCTTGCCAGATATGAATACAATCTTTAATTGGTTACTGAACTTGAATGGAATTATTTCACCAGGTGTCACTTGTTGGATTTTCTTCGCCTTCATGCAGATCCGTAAAAATAGTGCTAAATATCCATCAGAATATGTCTTCATTAAAAATGACAAATTAGCTTACGCTGTTGGTTTATGGTGCTTAGTTGTTACTGTTTTGGCAACAGTCTTTGGGATTATTCCTCAAGATGTCGAGATGGGTAGCTCACTATTCTACTACCAGTTAGCCATCAATATTATTAGTGTCGTTGTTCTTATCGGTCTTGGATTCATTATGCCAATGATTGCTGAACGTGAACGTAAAAGAGATGGTATTAAAGATTAAATTCAAAAACGCTATGACTACTTAATTAAAAGTAGTCATAGCGTTTTTGAATTTAATCTTTTATTATTATGCCATCTACACCTATTGACTCACAAATCGTTAAAAACCTCACATCTTCTAGATTTTCAAAATGAACGTGATAGTATTTAAACCACTCACGATATTCTTTATAGGTTGTTATAATTTGATTGGCCTCATTTTTATCATTTTTTAAATCATTGAATAGCGCTCTACGATCCTCATTAAATCCATAAAATGCTGTGTAAGTCGCAATACTTTCAAGAAACACATCAGAAATAATTTCCCAACTCATTTGATTCTCCGGAATATTTCTTTCCTCTAATAATAGCCTCACATCATACGGTAATGCGTTTACATTTTTTATTCCTTCACCTAAACTCATTCGATTACCCCCCGATAATTGCAATTAATATACCACACCCTTCTCATCGATAACAAGCACTTGGCTTGTTATCTATTTTAATTTTTTCTGCGTCTTATAAAAACAAAAAAAGCTTAACAATATTGTTAAGCTTGCCGTATATTTTAAGTTCGCATTTTAAGTTAAATTAATTTTATATTCTAACTTTTTTTTACTTAATTTCTTGTATGATAGCATTTCTTAATTATTACTTGCATATGCTTGTTGACCATCATACCATTCACAGACAGTTAGAAATCTTAATTTCGAAAAACAATTAACATTAGCCTGATATTTTTCGAACCAATTACGATAATACCGATATTGCTTAATTAACTGCGCGGCCTCTTCTGGATTTTGTTTCAATTCATCAAATAGCTGCTTTCTATCATCGTTAAATCCATAGAATTCAGTAAAATTAATTGTACTTTTAATAAATAAATCGAATAATACGGCTAAATCATTATCTTTTTCGCAGAGACGCCCCTCTTGAAAAAGTAATTGTACATCATACGGTAATTCTTTGTACGCTTCATTATATACTTCTGTATCATCTATCATGTTGGGTGCTCCCATTCTCCCCACCATATAAAACCCTTTGTTCCACATAACGTTTTAGTTGAACCTTTTATTCATTCCCAAATCAAAAAATAGTTATGTCGTTACCTAATTCTAATACATCTAGTATACATTATTTTATGCATAATTACCTAAAATTTTTATACTTCCTTTAATATATTTAAGATACTCATACAATTAATAGTTTACACCCTTTTTAAAATCAAAAAAGACCTTTTCAAAAATTCTTGAAAAGATCTTTCTGATTTATTATTCAGCTTCTTCTGCCAAAGTATTGGCAGCTCGTTCCTTATACATAGGGATTTCATCTTCACTTGCTAAAACAAAATGTTCTGGCGAAATTTCAACCATTCGACGTTTTTTACCATCTGCCTCAACTGACGAATCGTATGGTACTGGAATGCGATTACGTTCAAATTCAGGGTCAGGAACAGGAACGGCCGAGATTAAACTGGCTGTATAATCGTGTAAAGGATGTGTATATATTTCGTCTGCAGGAGCTATTTCTAATAACTTACCATAATGCATCACACCAATTCGATCACTGATATATTTAACCATTGATAAATCATGTGCAATAAACAAATATGTTAAGTTATGTTCAATTTGTAATTCCTTCAACAAATTAACAACCTGCGCTTGAATTGAAACATCTAATGCAGAAATAGGTTCATCTGCGATGATAAACTTAGGTTCTACAGCTAAAGCACGAGCAATACCAATACGTTGGCGTTGGCCACCTGAAAATTCATGGGGGTAGCGGCTAGAATGATCTTTATTCAATCCAACTGTTTCTAATAATTCTTCAACACGTTTCGCACGTGCTTCATCATTGGCAGCTAAATGGTGAATATCTATTCCTTCTGCCACAATATCTTTAACTTTCATTCGTGGATTTAGTGATGCATATGGATCTTGAAAAATCATTTGCATGTCACGGCGAAATTGTAATTTATCTTTTTTAGACTTAATTTTACGAATATCAACACCATCAAAATCAATTTTACCATCAGTTGGTTCATATAAATTGATGATACTACGACCTGTTGTTGTTTTACCAGACCCTGACTCGCCCACCAAGCCAAATGTCTCGCCTTCATAAATATCAAATGAAATATCATCGATAGCTTTCACTTCGTCTGGTTTGCCGACATTAAAATATTGTTTTAAATGACGGACTTTTAAAATTTTATTTTTCTTTTGTTCCACTATGTTCAGCTCCCCTTCCTTAGTTTTCTACCAAATTTTGATTCGCTTTAATTTTTGTTTCTTGTTGTTTTGCAAAAATTTTATACCGTCTTTGAATTTCAACTGGCGGCGTTACTTTAGGTGCATCTGGATGCAACAACCATGTAGCTGCTGCATGTGTTGGTGAAACATCGAAGAATGGTGGTTGTTGTTCTGTATCAATCTTCATAGCGTACTCATTCCGAGCGGCAAATGCATCCCCTTTTGGTGGATCCAATAAATCAGGAGGTGTACCTGGAATTGCGTACAGATGTTCACTATCAAGTGTTGGCATTGAATTCAATAAGCCCCAAGTATATGGATGTTGTGGGTTATAAAAGACCTCATCGACTGTCCCATATTCAACAATCCGACCTGCATACATAACCGCTACACGATTAGCCATACCAGCAACAACCCCTAGATCATGGGTAATGAAAATAATTGATGTTTCAATTTTTGCTTGTAATTCTTTCATTAATTCCAAAATCTGTGCTTGGATGGTTACATCTAAAGCTGTTGTTGGTTCATCAGCAATTAAAATTTCTGGATAACAAACTAATGAAATCGCAATAACAATTCGTTGGCGTTGACCACCAGAAAATTGATGTGGATAGTCCTTAAAGCGTTTTTTAGCATCTGTAATCCCAACTAACTTCAAAATTTCCAAGGCTTGCGCCATTGCTTTTTCTTTTTTTACATGTTTATGCTTCATTAATGGTTCAGCAATTTGTCTACCAATTCTCATAGTAGGATCTAAAGAAGTCATTGGGTCTTGGAAAATCATTGCGATATCTTTACCACGAATGTTTTCCATTTGTTTTTCTGATTTTTTAAGTAAATCTTCACCATGAAAAAGAATTTCTCCACCCATAACTTCTGCATTATTAGCTAATAATCCCATTAAACTTTTTGTTGTAACGGATTTACCGGAACCTGATTCACCAACGATTGCTAAAGTTTCACCTTTAGCCAGATGAAAACTAACATCACGTATGGCTTTAACATCTCCAGCATACGTATGAAAATTAATTTCTAGATTGTTAACTTCTAAAATATTTTCTGCCATTTTTCAACACCTACTCTTTCGTTTTTGGATCAAAGGCATCACGGAGTCCATCACCTAATAAGTTGAAGGCAACCATGATAATACATAAAACAATTGCTGGATACCACATTTGGTATGGTAAAAACTGGAAATTCTTTTGACCATCATTCAATAATGACCCAAGTGAAGCTTGAGGAGCACTAATCCCAATTCCGATGAAACTTAAGAAAGCTTCGAAGAAAATAGCACTAGGAATTGTAAACATTGTTTGAATAATAATCACACTCGATAAGTTAGGTAGTAAATGTTTCACTGCAATTTTTACGGGTGACTCGCCTAAAGTTCGAGCTGCAAGAATATATTCTTGATCTTTTAATTTCAACGTTTGTGCCCGAACTAATCGAGCCATCGTTGTCCAACCAGTCACTGCAATTGCTAAAATAATTGATGTTAAACCTGGTTTGAAAACCAATAACATTAAAACAATAACGACCAAGTTAGGTACCGATGAAATAATTTCGATGATTCGCTGCATGAATGTATCAACACGTCCGCCACGCCAACCGGACAAGATTCCATAAGCAACACCGACTCCTAAATCGACTAATGCAGCAACTAGTGCCACGATTAAGGAAATCTTAGTTCCATACATAATTCTTGATAACAAATCACGTCCAAAAACATCCGTTCCTAAAATAAAGTATTTATCTTTTGGAATACTATTTTGTTCATAAGCATCATACCAGCTACCTGATGATGTTTTTAACTTTCCATTTAATCCATCTATTGGTACACCAGGAATTTTAGGTGGTAAATTTGTATACTCAACATTTTGTTCTGTTGCACTATGTGGTGCTAAAATGGGGGATCCAAATGCCAAAATAAAAATTGCAACCAGGACCCAAAGTGAGATAAAAGCCCCTTTATTTTTCTTCAACCGACGCCAAGCATCCTGAACGAAAGTCAACGACGGTGCAGCAATTTTTTCATTATCAATAGCGTTATTTTTATCTAACGGTTCAAATGCATCTACTGGTAGGTCAATTTTATCTGCCATCGTTAATTTCTCCTTCCAGTTAATCGAATTCTTGGGTCAATAATACCGTAAATGATATCTGTTAATAAGATAACAACTACTAGTCCAGCTGAATAAAGCATTGTAACACCCATGATTGTGGGGAAATCATTTGTCAAAATTGATTTTACGAATTGTTCACCAATTCCAGGAATTGAGAATATATTTTCAACAACCATTGAACCAGTCATTAATGCAACCGTATAAGGGCCGATTAATGTTACTAAAGGAATTAAACTATTACGTAAAGCATGGTGGAATACAACGCCAAACTTTGTTAATCCTTTAGCCTTAGCCAGTTCAATGTAATCACTGCTTAGGACATCCACCATCTCGGTTCGAATGAACCTGGCCGTCTCCGCCAGTGGGCCAACCCCTAAAGCAATTGTCGGTAGAATCGTGTAACTGAATCCGCCCCAATCAGCAATTGGTAACCAGCCTAACTTTAATCCTACGTAATACTGTAATAAAACAGCTAAGACGAAAGAAGGAATTGAGATACCTAAGATTGATAAAATTGTTGAAGAAGTATCAATCCAAGTATTTTTGTTAATCGCACCAATGGCACCAATCACAATTCCAATAACTATTCCGAAGATGATAGCTTGTAATCCAAGTTGTCCGGATGGTCCAATACGGCTTGAAATTAGGTATGACACAGGTTGATTACTGTATTGGAATGACGTTCCTAAATCACCCTTAACTAATCCCACTAAGTAAATGAGATATTGTTGCCATACGGGTTTATTCAATCCATATTGTTCATTCATAATCTGTAATTGCTCAGTTGTCATTTTTTGCTGATTCGCATAAGGTGATCCAGGCATTAACTTCATTAAAAAGAAGGTAATGGTTGCGACTAAAAACAACGTCAGTAGCATATAAAAAATTCGTTTAACTAGGTATTTACCCATAATTCTGACCCTCACTTTTGCTTTATTATGTAATTAAAACAAGTCAGAATTAGCCGTGGTAGCTAACTCTCACTTGTTAAATTTTAACACGTTAATTAATTATTTAGTAACATAAGCATCTTTGAAATTGTAATTGATACCAGCTCCATTGTAGATAACACCTTTAACTGTTGATCTTAATAATTGAGCTTGAGCCATTTGGTAAAGAGGTGCAATTCCTTGATCTTTCATCAAGATTTTTTCAGCCTTAACTAAATCATCCCAACGTTTATCTGCATTACTTGCATCTGTTGTTTTTGAAGCTTTAATCAATGCATCATATTCACTATTTTTCCATTTACCTGCATTTTGTGAATTATCTGAAGTAAATAAATCTAAGAATGAGATTGGGTCTGAGAAATCAGCACCCCATGCTGTAACAACAATATCGAAATCACCACTAGTTGATTTTGCTAAACGTGATTTGAATGGGATATTTGTTAATGTTACATCCGCACCATCTAAGTTATCTTCAATCGCATTTTGTAAAAATTCATTTGTTTTCTTAGCTTTATCAGTATCATCACTTAGAAGTGAGAAACTAGCTTTTGTAACACCAACTTCTTTTAATCCTGCTTTCCATAATTCTTTTGCTTTTGCAATGTCTGTATTTGCAGTTGATTTAACGGTTGATTCTTTTGCAAAATCTTCGCCTGTTTTAGGATTTGAAGCAAGACCTGATGATACTAAACCTGTCGCAACAGTTGAGCCATCCCCTAAAATTTTATCAACAAATTGTTTTCTGTTGATAACTAATGAAATAGCTTGACGAATCTTTTGGTTATTAAATAATTTATTCTTTTGATTGTATTGTAAGTAGAACGTTGATGCTTGTTTACGTGTGATATAGTCTTTATCTGTTTTCAATGTTTTAGCTTGTTCAGCAGATAAATTCGTCATATCTAATTTTTGACTTTGGTATAAATTATAGCTTGTTGTATTATCTTTAGAAACTTGGAAATTCATTTGTGTTAGCTTAACTGCTTTTTTATCCCAATAAGTGTCATTTTTCTTTAGGTCCCAAGTTAAGTTAGTTCCTGTCCAATCATTTAATGTAAATGGACCATTGTAAACCATGTATTTGCTTTGTGTGCCATATTTAGAACCATACTTTTCAACAACTTTTTGATTTTGTGGATAGAACGTTGGGAAGCCCATCAATAATTTGAAATATGGTACTTTTTTATCAAGTGTTACAACTAATGTATGTTTGTCAGTTGCTTTGATTCCCAATGTTGATGGCGCCATCTTACCCGCGCTGATTGCATCATAATTTTTAATCCCTGAGAAGAGGTAACCATATTGTGAAGCTGTCTTAGGATTAACGGTCCGTTGCCATGAATAAACAAAATCTTTAGCCGTTACATCGTCTCCGTTGCTCCATTTTGAATCACGAAGTTTAAATGTATAAGTCATGCCATCTTTTGAAACGGTTGTTTTAGTTGCAAGTGCATTTGACACTTTACTGTTCTTACCAATTCTGTATAAACCTTCATTAGTATTGTTCAACATGTTAAAGCTAACTGTATCCGTTGCTGTCGATAAATCCATCGATGGTAATTCAGCTGTTTCAGACCAATTAATAACCTGTTTATCAGCGAGTTCTTTACTATCTGAAGATGAAGATTTAGATCCACACGCTGCCAAGACAATGACAGACAATGCTAGCACACCACTTAATTTCAAAACTGACTTTAACTTCATAATATGACCTCTCCTTTTTTATTTACCTTTTCTTAACGTAGGTTTATCTTACATTAGAAAAAGATTAAAATCAACATTAAACTCTAATTTAATTAAAAAGAGATTCAAGCGCCTTTAAAAAAGCCGTTTAACTATATAAAATATTCAACTCATAACATTTGCACGTTGTTAAAATGAGAGTTTGGCCATTTTTATTCATTAATTCTCATTTAATTCAGTTAACTTATTTTGATGTTCGAATATTTTTTTGAATAAATGTTATACTTAACCTATTAATTAAGTTCCACGAGGAGGTTCTCATGAAAGAAACTTATTCTACAGAAATACCAGTTATTGACGTTTTCATTGCTGGTATCGAAAAACAACGTGAAAATTTAGATTATACAATGTCTGAATTAGCTGCATTAGTCGAAGCTAACAACATGCATGCTGTTGAAGACATTCGTCAGAAATTAGATCGACCAACTGCTGCCCTTTACTTTGGTAAAGGTAAAGCTGAAGAATTCAAGACTGAAAGTGAAGCACAAGGTGTGAAAATTTTAGTTGTAAACGACGAATTATCACCAACTCAAATTCGTAACCTTGAAGCTGCATCAGGTATGGAAGTTATGGATCGTACAGGCCTGATTTTAGCTATTTTTGCTTCAAGAGCACAATCACGCGAAGCAAAACTCCAAGTTCAAATGGCTCAACTTCAATATCAGTTACCTCGTTTAAGAGGGATGCAAGATAAACTAGATCAACAATCTGGTGGTGGACTCGCTAACCGTGGTGCTGGCGAAACGAAGATTGAATTAGATCGTCGTGTGATTGAAAATCGGATTAACCACATTAAAAAAGATCTTGCTGAAATGGACAAAGAAGAATCTACTAGACGTAAACAACGTGATAAATCTGGTATTCCGACTGTTGCATTAGTTGGTTATACTAATTCAGGTAAATCAACGACAATGAACGGCTTGCTTCGTCTAATCGGACAAGATGATGACAAACAAGTTTTTGAAAAGAATATGTTGTTTGCTACATTAGATACAAGTGTCCGTAATATTCAATTTGAAGATAAAAAACAAATTTTATTGAGCGATACTGTTGGTTTTGTCAGCAAATTGCCTCACCAATTAGTAAAAGCTTTCCGTACAACCTTGGCTGAAGCTGCACAAGCTGATTTACTTATCCAAGTGATTGACGTGGCTGATAAACATGCTGAGGAAATGATTCAAACAACTGAAGATACATTAAAAGCTATTGGCGTCGAAAACATTCCGATGATTTATGCCTATAATAAAGCTGATTTAGCAAATATTGATTATCCTACTTTCTCAGATGATAAATTCACTTATAGTGCGCGTGATGAAAAATCACTTAATCAATTAGTAGATATCATTAAAAAGAATGTCTTTAAAGATAACGAAATTATGACTGTTCTTATCCCATTTGATAAAGGTCAACTTGTTGATTTAATCAATGAAAAGGCAACTATCTTAGAAACAGATTATGAAGAATCAGGTACAAAATTAAAGATTGATGCAACAAAAACTATTGCAACCCAATTGCAAGATTACATCGTTTAAAATAATTCTATAAAAAGAGTGCGTGAATCGGTCTGAAATAGCCGATTCACGCACTCTTTTTTGTCGTCATAATCATATCTAGTTTATTGCATGATTCCCGCTGTTATGCTAAAATGCAACTATTCATTTTAGAAAAGGAGGATTCAATTTTGGAAAAAAAACCAGCAGTTGGACTTAACAGATCGTTAGGTCTATGGTCAGCATTATCAATCGTAATCGGAACTGTTATTGGTTCTGGTATCTTCTTTAAACAAGCTTCGGTACTTGACTACACCGGCTCTACTACAAATGCCCTGCTCGCATGGCTATGTGGTGGTATCATAACCTTAACCGCTGGACTAACTGTTGCTGAAATTGGATCTCAAATTCCAGAAACCGGTGGATTATATATCTACATGGAAAAAATTTACGGTAAAATTTGGGGTTTCTTAGCTGGTTGGATGCAAGTTATCGTGTATGGACCAGCTATGATTGCTGCGTTAGGCGCGTACCTTGCTATTTTAATAGTAGATTTCTTTAGTATTCCAGCTGGTTATTCTCATTTAATCGCATTAATTGCAGTCATTTCTATTGGCTTCCTAAATATGCTATCAAATCGTTATGGTGCTTCATTCCAGATTATTACAACTATTTGTAAATTATTCCCTATTGCTGCTATTATTATTTTTGGTTTATTTTTTGGCAATGCAAATGCACTTGGCCAATCTGTTGCAACTGTCAGTCACTCTACAAATAATTTTGGTGTTGGTATACTAGCTACTTTATTTGCTTATGATGGTTGGATTCTGATTGCTAATATGGGTGATGAAATTAAAAATCCTAAAAAGACATTACCTAGAGCTATTGTTTTAGGAATTTCAATTGTTCTTCTTATTTATATTCTTGTTTCGTTCAGTATTATGCGTGTCATGCCTGCTAGTCAAATCCATCAACTAGGCGAAAATGCAACACCACAATTTGCTAAGATTGCCTTTGGCCAACTTGGTGGAAAAATTATGAATATCGGTGTCATTATTTCTATTCTTGGTTGTATGAACGGTAAAATCATGACATTCCCTCGAATTATGTGGGCAATGGGTAAGAACAAACAATTACCTTTCCATAAAGAAATATCTTATTTACATCCAAAATCACATTCACCTGTTATTGCAACATGTGTGGCTTTAAGTATTGCAGCGATTATGATTTTATTTTTTGATGCTGATCGCTTATCTGAAATTTGTATTTTTACAGTTTATTGCTTTTATGTTATGACTTTCGTCGGCCTCTTTATCTTACGCCGTCGGAATAAAGGAACAGATTTAAAACGTGTTTTCTCAGTTCCATTGTTCCCCATAACACCTATTGTTGCTATCTTAGGTGCAGCCTTCGTTTTAGTTAGCGAAGTTCAATCAGATATTGTAGGTGTTTTAATTTCATTTACAATTGTTGCACTTGGTATCCCGGTTTATTTATACGAAACACATAAAAATAAAGATCTATAATAAAAAATGTGTAATGACAGCTATTGTCATTACACATTTTTATTTTTAATTCATCATTTTCCGGGAAAAGGATTATTCACAAAAAGTTGTGTATAAAATTTAATTTCTTGCAAAGTCTGAGCAATTTTATTTTTTGTATAATCTGTTAACTTAGCATCGTTATTTAGTTGTCCATCTTCATTAAATGTTTGATCAACTATTCCCAATAATGTTGGCGTAGGCAACGTGATAAATCCTAATCGATTCAAAATAGGTACTAATTCAGCTGTTGCAAATTGTGCACCGCGCATGTTATCTGAGTAGCCCACAATCTTAACTGGTTTACGTTGCCCTTCAAAAGCCAAATAATCGATTGCATTTTTCAAAACGGCTGGAATAGCATGATTATATTCAGGCGTTAAGATAATAAAGCCATCTGCCGCAGCTACATCCGCTATCCATCGTGCTTCATTTTCAGGTAGTTGTCGATTTTCATTTTGCATAGGTGCCAATTTTTCGTGGAAGAAGGTTAACTGATAGTCACTTAATTTTAGAAATGAAAATTCAACATTATCCTGATTTTTTGCTACTCCTTCAATATACTTAATGACCCTTTTACCAATAGAATTCTCTCTTGAACTCCCTAGAATAACAGCAATTTTCACCATGACATCATCTTCTTTCTAATTTATTTTTCAATCAAACAAACCGTCATTTTATGCCGATTCTACTAACTAATAAAAATGGTTGCTAAAATCTATATAGATTTCAACAACCATTTTTATTTTATTGTCTACGCTAAGCGTCTTTCTAAGTATCTTGAAACCAATGATAGTGCATAACAAACGACGAAGTACATCACTGCTAAAGCGACGAACATTGGAATAACATAATTAGTATTTTGACCGTATACTAATTGTGCATGATACAGTAACTCTGGTAAAACAATGATAGTAGCCAATGACGTATCTTTAATTAATGAGATAAATTGACTAACCAATGGTGGAATCATTTTCTTTAAAGCTTGTGGTAAGACAATCACACGCAGACCTTGCCAATAAGTTAGACCATTTGCGCGAGCACCTTCCATTTGTCCGGGTTCAACAGCTTGAATACCACTTCGAATGATTTCAGCTAACATTGCTGATTCGAAAACGGTCATCGCTAACGTTGCTGACCAGAAAATTGATAACCGAATACCAACATTTGCTAAGCCAAAATAAACGAAAAATAAGATTAAAAGTAATGGTAAATTTCGAATTAAATCAATTATAAAACCAACTATAGCAGATAAACGTTTTACTTTAATATATCGTGTTAGGCCTAGAATAGCGCCAATTATAAAACTGAAAATAATTGAAATAACTGAAACTTCGATTGTTACTAATAATCCTTGTAGTAAGTAGCGAATATTTTCCCAACTATATGCTGCAATAAAATCTGACATATTTTTCTAGACCCCCTTTAACTTAATTTCTTTTCTAAATGTCTCATGTAATAACTTAATGGCATCGTGATAATTAAATATAACACCCCAACGATAATGTACGTGTTGATTGTATCAAATGTTGTTGATGCGATAATATCACCTTGGTACATTAAATCAAATCCAGCAACGAAGGCTAAAACTGAAGAGTTTTTTACCAAATTAATGAACTGATTACCCAAAGGTGGAATCACATATTTAAATGCCTGGGGTAAAATAATATGAAACATCGATTGCATGAATGTTAACCCGTTTGAGCGAGCACCTTCCATTTGTCCAGGATCAACAGCTCTAATCCCAGCACGAACTGTTTCTGCAATAAAGGCAGATGTGTAAATCGTTAGTCCGATTGTTCCAGCTGTAAATCCGTTGATATTCGTAACGTACATAGGTACCACAACGTAGAAAAACATTGCAACAACCAATAACGGAATATTTCTAAATATTTCAATATAGATACGTGCAATAATTTTTAAAATTCGATATGGCATTTCTTCCAAAATTGCAAAGAACGAACCTATAATTAAACTAAAAAATAATGCGAGTACACTTGAACACAATGTATAGCCAAGTCCTGTTAATAAGGCTTGCCAATGTTCTGTAAAAATCGTAATCATTGTTGACTCGCCTCCTTCACACTAAATCCTGGAATATCGCCAAACCATTTGTTTAATAATTTTTCATACGAGCCATCGGCACGCATTTCAGCTAAAGCCTTATTAACTTCATTCTTAAATTCACCTTGGCCTTTATCAATCGCAATTCCGTAAGGTTCATGCGTAAAAGTACCACCAACAACAGCAAAATCAGAATTCTCTTTAACCATCCCATATAAAATACCATTATCAGTTGTTAAAGCATCACCTTGACCAGATTTTAGTGCGGTTAATGCTTGCGCATAATCATCTAGTTCCAGCACTTCTGCTTTAGGTGCATACTTCTTCATGTTAATAACTGAAGTTGAACCCTTAACACCTAAAACAACCATACCGTCTTTATTCAAATCTTTTACGGATTTAATTGAGCTTGTTCTTTTAACTAAAATAGCTTGTCCGGCAGCAAAATAAGAGTTAGAAAAATCAACTTGTTTTTCACGATCTTTAGAAATGGACATCGTCGCAATAATTGCATCAATATTTCCATTTTTCAAAAGTGGAATTCTTGTTTTACTTGTTACCTGAACAAAATTAGCTTTACCATCTTTACCTAAGATTTTTTTTGTCACTGCCTTAGCAATATCAATATCAAATCCTTGGATTTCACCGGTTTTGATGTTCATTAAACCAAATAACTTCGTATCTGCTTTAACACCCCAGTTAATTGTTTTTGTTTCTTTAGCTGTTGTTGCAATGTTGGCTTTACTTTGCGCTCCACAGCCTGCAATAACTAATACCATAGCTATACTCATAAACAATAAGCTAATTTTTCTTAATTGTTTCATATTTTAATCCCCACTCTCACAGTCTTGAGCTCCTTAATGTTTAATAATTTTACTCAAGAATTTTTTTGCACGTTCTTCTTTTGGATTGTCGAAAAATTCTACTGTTGTATCATCCTCAAGAATTTGACCATCAGCCATGAAAATAACACGATCGGCTACTTCACGAGCAAAGCCCATTTCATGAGTTACAACAATCATTGTGATCCCATCATTTTTAGCGATATCTTTCATAACTTTTAAAACATCGTCAATTGTTTCAGGATCTAATGCAGAAGTTGGTTCATCAAATAATAGCGCCTTAGGTTTCATAGCTAGACTACGGGCAATGGCAATTCTTTGCGATTGTCCACCTGATAACATTCTAGGATATGATTGTGCTTTATCATCAAGTCCAACTGTTTTTAATAAATCCATTGCGATTTTTTTATTTTCAGCTTCATCCCGTTTTAAAACTAAACGTGGTGCAAGCATAATATTTTCTAAAACAGTTTTGTTTTCGTACAAGTTAAAATGTTGAAATACCATCCCAACATTTTTTCTGATTTTATCAATATTCGTTTTCTTATCTGCTAAATCAAAATTATCAACTAATAGTTGCCCCTCGTTAACTTGCTCTAAACCATTGATAGTTCTGATTAATGTACTTTTTCCAGAACCAGATGGCCCGATAATAACGACGACTTCGCCTGCTTCAACTTTTAAATTGATATTCTTCAATGCGTGAAATTTATCGTAATATTTCTCCACATTTTTAAATTCGATCATTGCCATACTCTCAATCCCCTTCTCTTAACTCTTTTATTCTTTTTTGTGATACTTTAATTATACTACCAAATGGATGTTTAATTGCAGTCTTTTTTAAATGTACCATATAATCACAAAAAAAGTGATAGCAATGTAGTTATTTGCTATCACTTTTTTACTAATTTTCTTTTTCTTTATAGGCAATTTGAACTTTAACGTGAAATTTATGTGATTCTTCAATAACTGATGATCGACCAGCAACCTTCTGATTACCACCATAAATAGTTGCTGTTGCTAAGTAAATATCATATTGTTCTTTAGCCGTTTCAATATCAGATAAACCAACATGGGTTAGGCGACCAATCAATTGTTTATCAATCTGATTCATTCCAGCGTAAACATTCATTTTTTCGTCTTCTATTTTTAATTCAAAAAATGGAAAAGCAACGGGCTGTGCTAACTCTGACACTGGTTTTCCTGTTTTCTGAATTTCTTTTATAATAGCATCATCTGACAATCCATCATAATCAAAATCTGAATACTTAACTTGCTTCATTTGATCAGCAATTTTTTGAATACTTACTTTTTCGTTTCTATTTGTCCTAAGTGTCGCTGGCATCAGCATTTTAGAATCAAATAGGCCATTCGTTTGAACATAACCTGGTTGCATTCGGCGACGTTTATCTCCTTCAATTTCTTCCTTAGGCGGTCCGCCCAACAATTTTTCAATTTTCGGTGAAGGATCAAATTTAGTTGTTTTATTTGTAAAATAATGAATAACATTTAAAACAATAAAATATAATAAAACAAAAAAAGCAAGAATAAACAAACTACCTCTAACATAATAACCATTTATGAAATATCGTGATGCGATATACAATAAATACCAATTACCAAGAAAGCCTAAAACAGTATAAATTCTATTTTTTAATTTTAAATTAACATTAATAAACCCTAAATAATGGTTTGCTAAATCTAGTAAACTAAACATTTATTTACCTCCTAATCCTTAGTCTGTATTTGTCGTTTCTGCACTGGCTTTGGCTTTGTCAGTCGTTACCGTTTTAGTATTCTTCACGCTACTACTTGTGCTTGTTGCCGAGCTAGCTTTATCCGCATTTGTATCAGTATCTGTACTTGTATCAGTTGTGTCATCGGTACTTGTTTCCGCGCTCTTATCATCCGTTGTATTATCGGCACTTGTACTTGCTGATTTGTTTGATGTTTCATCGGCAGCACTTGAACTACTAGACTCATCTTTTGAACTTTCTGATGAAGAGGACGAATCAGAAGAACTCGTCTCAGAAGATGAACTTACTTCTTTGGAACTCGAATTATCGTCTACTTTAGGTTTAGTTTCCGACGGTGATGAAGCTACTGAAGAAACTGTTGCTCCTTCGTTTGTATTCGTTGTTTTGTTAACAACAACGTTAGTTGCGCCCAATGCAAGTACGATAGAAACAATTGCAAAAGGTGTTATAAATGGTGGCGTTCTATATGCCATTAACTCTCACTCCAATTTTGTACTTTTTCCATTAAACCATTTGTTATTGAAGTTTATTCGAAGATAAACTTAATTTTTCGATAATTTTTTTTGGCATTCATCACAAATCCCATGTAATTCAAATTTATGTTCTTCTATTTTGTAACCTGGTAACTGTTTTACAAAATAATCTAGCGGACAGCTATCAAGTTCAACCACCTTACTACAAGAAGTACAAATAAAATGATGGTGATGTTTGTGACTAAAATCACATTGATATTTTACACAGGCTCGTTCACCATTCATCCGTTGCTCAACAAGACCCATTTCTTTAAATTCTTTGATATTTCGATAAATTGTATTATGACTCATCCCTGGATATTTATTTCTCATATAGTCATCCACAACTGTAACGTCAACATAAGCTTCCTCATACTGACTTAAATACGTTAATAAACTTTTTCTTTGTTTCGTAATTTTATATTTATTTTCTTTTAGTATATGCAATGCATCATCAATTAATTCAGTCAAAAGGCTTATCTCCATTTCTAAATAATAATGGTTACTCTTTAAGAAGAATACCATATCAACTAAAAAAAGCAATCACTCTTAACCTAATGATTGAATTAACTGATCAATCTGTTTCTTTGCGTCAACTAAATCGTCATTAATAATGACATGTGCTATACCTTCAAGATCTGCTGGAAGTTTCATGTCTCGTTTTGCTTCACCAGAATCTAAGCGTAAACTTCGATTTCGAATCGTATCTCCCCGTTTAATTAACCGATCTTGTAATATCTGATTATCCGATACAGACAAATATAAGACAACTGTTTCTTTTGGTAATTCTTTTGAATACGTGATGGCACCTGCCGTATCGAGTACAATTGTCGCATTTTTTGCCTCTGACCAAGCAGCATCTATCGCTTCTCTTGATGAACCATAGTAATGGCGATCATACTCAACATGTTCTAAATAATGAAAATTAAAAAAAGTTTCATCGGATTCAAAATAATAATCGCGACCATTTTTTTCATTAACTCTTGGTTGCCTAGTTGTGTGAGTAATCACCTTTTTGGCATCAAATTGCTTGGTTAGATAGTCTCTAATCGTCGTTTTACCTGTTCCCGGAGCACCCGTGATCACGAATATTCGTTTTTGCATTAAATCATCCCTTTATCGTTTTTAGACTTCTTCATATTATTTAAAAAATTTTTGGTTAATATAAAACAAATGACTTGCATTCATTTTATGTACGTACTATACTAAGCTTCTACTAAAGAAAGTAGAATGCGCTTTCATGGTAGTAAGATATAGAAATACGGAGGATACACACTTATGAAATTTGGAACATTTAGTAAAAACTGGTATACGATTTCTTTAGACACTGAAAAACAAATCTTTATTGCTAGTTCAAAAAATAATCCAGCCATTTCAGGTTCTGGGGTAACAATCGAAACAGCCGTTTCCAACTTATCAACAGAAATGAAATATGTTCAATCTGGACAATTTGTATAGAGGGTAAATGTGAGCTCACGCACATCAACCCTTTTTTATTTGGACTTTTTTACCGATTAAACCTTACCATCAATCGCTTAATGGGTACGTATAATAAACTAACAATGATAATTGTCGAGATTGAATTAACAACAGTTGCAGGTAAACTTAAAAACGCCTGAACAGCGGCGACATTAAAACTAACACCTTTAATCATTGCTTCACCAATCGAAACTAAATATGATGTTCCTATTTTACCAATTCCTGCCGTTGCAGCAATAATGATAATCCAATATTTACCATGATAATTTTTTAATCCTTTCGTAACAACCGTAATTAGTAATGCAATAACCACTACTTCTAGTACAGTAAAATATGACGTATCTGCATAACCATTCAAAATATCAAATAATCCCAGACCAATCGCTCCTGCAATTGTGCCATAACTAAACCCTAAAAAAATCACGGCCAATGCTGCTAGTGAATTACCGAAATGAATAAATGGTTTTCCCACCATAGCTGGGATTGGTATTCTAAAAACTGAGATACCTATATAAATAATTGCCGCAAATAATCCCGCTAAAATAATGCTTCTTAATCTTTCATTTCTCATTTTATTTTTCCATTCTATCGTTAATATCGGGTAAAATACTCATAAAATTAACCCCTAACCTTTGATCAAGTCCTTCATTATCAGAATTACTCATCGCTTTCCATGTTACTTCTACTGCAAATTCCAATGCTTCCCTTAGTGAATGACCATTCATTAACTCACCCACTACGCAGCTTGCTAGCAAGTCTCCTGTCCCAAAATAATGATTCTCACGTTGTTCTTTTAATACCCAACCTGATTCGCCTTCTTTTGTTAGAAAAACAACACCAATTTGATTTTTCTGGTTTGTAACTCCTGTAATTATAACCGCTTTTAAATTTAATTTCTTTAATAAACGTGTTAGTAACTTTTTAATTTCTGCCTCGCTAGGATTTTCCTGATAATTACAGTCTGCCAATAAGTAAGCCTCTGTTAAATTGGGTAAAATTAAATCTGCTTGCGTTAAACATAACATGCTTAATTCTTCTACATAGTCGTTTGTCAGTCCTGAATATAACGTGCCGTGATCAGCCATAACTGGATCAATAACGGTGAGTGCTTTATCATCAGATAACCTATCTAGTAGAATCCCCATCATTTTAATACTTTCTGCCGTCCCTAGATAGCCCAAATATGCGCCCGTAAATTGAACTGGAATAGTTGCCCAGTGTTCTTCAAAAGCTTTTATAAATGGTGAGATGTCTACCTTCATTGGTACTCCAAATCCACCTGTATGACTACTTAATAACATTGTTGGCAATATTGTCGTCCGTTGTTGATAACTAGCTAAAACAGGAACCGCAATCCCTAATGAAACACCACCAACACTAGATAAATCTTGTGCAATCAATAATTGTTTCATTATTCCACCTTCTTCATTTGAAGTTATTTAATTCATTATAAAATGAATACGCCAGAATAGCGATATTTAGTAACCATTTAAAAATAAAAAACTGTTGAAAAATTAGCACTAGGCTAGTTCCTCAACAGTTCAACTATTTCTTCAATTCAATTTTATTTTGTCGACCAATCGCATGTTTTAACATAAACGGTGCTACGATAGTTGAAATAATAATTACCATGATAACTGCCGAATAGTATTCCGTCGACAACAAGTGTGCGGTATACCCAATTTGGACAATAATCAAAGCCATTTCGCCACGAGAAATCATCCCCGCACCGATTACATATGCACTATTTAAATCAAATCCAAGTAACCTAGCACCTAATCCACCACCTAGTAATTTTGTGAGGACGGCCAAAATCGTTAAAATAACGATAAACCAAATATTTTTCATAAATCCATCAAATGACATGCTTAATCCAATACTCGTGAAAAACATTGGAATAAAGACTGCATAACCAATTGGTTCAATATTGGCATCAATTTCTTTTTTATACGGTGTTTGTGCCACTGCAATTCCTGCAAAAAAGGCACCAACAACAGCACTTAACCCCACTAAGTCAGCTAAGTAGGCCATACCTAGACAGATAACCAGTGACATAATCGTAATCGATGAGCCAACTAATAATCGTTCACTTAATCTCATCAAGAAAGGCGCCACCCACTTGAATAGGATTAAAATACCAATGAAGTAAACAAATTCTAATAAGAAGCCAATCCAAATGTTAGCTTGTGCGCTATCACCGGTACTTGTAATATTACCAAATACACTAACTAATACACTTAAAATAACAACAGCTAAGATATCATCCACAACGGCCGCACCTAGGATTGTTGCACCTTCTTTTGAATCTAATCGTTTTAATTCTTTCAAGACTTCGACGGAAATACTAACTGACGTTGCCGCAAAGATAACACCTAAAAATAAAGCCGATTCAAATCCAAAATTATAAATTCGACCAAAGTAATAGACAACTAAGATAGGGAAGACAACACCTAAAGTCGCAACTGATAAGGCCGGTTTTAAATACTTTTTAAGTAGATCTAAATCACTTTCTAATCCCGCCATAAACATTAAAATAATCACACCAATTTCTGCGAACATCGCAAATAAATGATCTGAATGGACCCAATTCAACATTGCTGGTCCAAGTAAAACACCAACTAATAATTGCCCGATAACACTAGGAACACCAATTCGTGTGCTGACATGACCCGCAATTGATGTTGCCACTAATACTAAACAAATCGTTCCTAAAAATGCCATTATTTCTCCTCTCACTTGTCACTATCTATATTAACCATAACATACATTAAAAATAAAAAGCAGCAAATTCCCTCTCGGAATTCACTGCTTATGATTCACTTAATTAAATTAAGCTTCTTCACTGTTAAAAATATATTTTGCTGCGAATGCTGCAATAGCACCACCAACTAATGGTGCAAGAATAAATACCCAAAGTTGTGAAAGTGCATCGCCACCGGCATAAAGTGCAGGTCCAATACTACGAGCAGGGTTAACTGAAACCCCTGTAAGTGGTAAACCAACAAAGATAAGTACTGTTAATGTTAAACCAATCACAAAGCCAGCAATATTACTGTTACCAAATTTTTCACTCGTAACCATCAAAATAATAAAGATGAATAAGAATGCGAATAAGGCTTCAACGAAAAATGCCATACCACCAGGAATTGTTGCATAACTATTTGAACCAAAACCATCAGCAACTTTTGATGTATCTGTCATTGATGAAATAATCATCTTAACCACGCTAGATGCTACAATCGCACCTAAGATTTGACTAACCCAGTAAGCAACCATATCAGTCAATGACATGCGCTTGTTGATGTACATTGCTAATGAAACAGCAGGATTGATGTGTGCACCTGAAACAGGTCCAATAGCATAAACCATCAATGTAATAGCTAAACCAAATGCAAGTGCAATAACAAGTGGGCTACCGTTACCTAACGTAACTGCCCCTGTACCAAATAATACCAAGAAAAATGTGCCGATAAATTCAGCAATATAATTTTTATAATTCAATTTTAAATCCCCCTATATTAGTATCTCTTAATTATACACATAACCATAAACTCATTTCAATTATTTTTTTATTTTTAATTTTTGAATTAAAACCCATGCTGTAATTGGAACCGCTAGAATAACACCTATAATAGAAAATAAAATCATTATTAATTCTGCAACAAAAATTTTATCATTTATAATATCTGCGAATGTAGCATGCGTCTGTACTAATAAAATAAATAGCGCTAAAAAGCCACCAAAGAAACCAAAAAATAGTGTATTAAACGTTGTTCCAATAATATGTTTACCAATACTAATACCAGCTGCGTATAACTTTTTTAAATCAATTGTTGGTGTTTGTTCAATAATCTCATTTAAGCCAGCCGAAATTGCAATCGCACCTTCAGCAATTGCGCCTAAAGTACTAAAAATAGCTGTTGAAATCGCTATTTGCATAAAATTAGCGCCTACTAATAACGAAAATGCTTCTATTTCTTCACTATCTTCTGCACCAAAACCTTGAACTGCAGCAAAATGTTCAACTGGAATAATCAAAAGAACGAGAATAACCAGAACAATTAACGAAGCATAAAAAGCAGTTTCAGTAACTTGCACATTATCATCACCAAGAAAAATCGTAATAGCTAAAATAATAATGCCATTAATTAGGGTCACTGCTACCGGCGGAAATCCTCCCGTAATTAAAATAATCGTAAAAAATAACATGATAAAATTAAAAAATAAGCTTAAAAATGAACGAACACCATTCATTCCTCCAACAATGACCATTAAGACAAATAAAATGGCACTTAACCAACCAATTGTAATCATAATGTGTCATCCCCTTTGATTAATCGACTTGCAAAAAAACTTGCGACAGGTATCGCAATGACAATCCCAATACCGCTGATTAATGTTTGGACAACTCCTAAAGCCATGGTCCATGAAAAAGTATAGCCAATTGTATTGGTCGTTCTAAAGTACAAAACGGCAAGTGGGAAAATGTCAGCAATAAAAATTAAGAATAAGACGTTAATTAATGGTCCCATAATCGATTGTCCAACCTCACGTCCAGATTTAAAAAGTTCTTTCGATGAAATAGTTGGTTGTTCTTTTTTTAATTGAAATAGTGTTGCAACGATATCTGTCGATTCATCCATGACAGCCCCTAGAGAACCTAGTAGTGTGGCAGCAAGGAATAGTTCCTTTGGCGCTTGCGTTGCATAAGATAGAGCTTCGTAATGCATCCCTTGATCATTTGTCAGTTTTAAAATAATGACACTAATGATTAACGATAAACTAGTTCCCGTCAAAGTTGCCAATAACGTGACCAGCATCTGTCGATTAAAGCCAATTACCAAACTCAAGGTCAGTACTGCAAATATTAGAGCAATACCTGCGAAAATCCAAAAGAAGTTCGTAATATTAACGAATATTTCAAATTTAATGGCTAAAAAGAAAATAATCATATTTAAGACGATACTTAATACAGCAATCATGCCACTAAACTGCATAAATCCTACCAGCATACTAACGGCAATCCAAATTAATATGGCCACGACGACATCTCGTTTGAACCCATCAATAATACCAGTTAATCCACTTTTATGAGGATTAATCGTTACAAATACTTGATCATTTTTCTGGTATTTTTGATCATTTGCGCGAGATGAAGAATATGTATTTGGTAGTCTTATTTTTTGCCCTTTATACTTACCATTCATCACAGTTCCAAATAATTTTTGTTTAGTCTGTGTATCTTTATTTTCAAATTCATCTGTTACTTTTTCAGTTTTTTCATCCTTAACCTGTGTTATTTTAACAATCGTATCTGAATACAGTGCTTGATCAAATTTAACACCTATTACGAGTATGCCACCGATAATAATCGTTAGAATTAAAATAATGTTCTTCTGAAGTAACTTTTTCATGGGTTCACACCTCATTTATTATTAATACACTTCCACCAGTTTAACATTTTACAACAAAAAAAGTCCGACCAAAGGCCAGACTTTAATCTATCTTATTTTAACTTTATAAAGCTTTGAAACAGCTAACTATTATCTACTTAATAGACATGTCACGATAAAATAATGTCGTTCCATATGGGTTAATGTGTAATCCGGATGCATCTGGGTTCAATAAGTAGGCCATTGCACCTTGGAAAACAGGTACTGTATAAGCATCTTCTTCGACCAATTGCTTTTCAGCATCAATCAAGCTATTCCAACGTTTCGTTGGATTTGTTGCAAATTCATTTTTAGACTGATCGATATCTTTTAAATATTGTGCATTTTTGTAATCGGTATTTAAATGATAAGCGCCACCATCATTAATAAAGTTAATTGGATCAGCATAATCTGGTGTCCATGTCCCATAAACGATATCAAATTGGTAAGCCGTTGTTGCTGCTAATCGCGATTTAATTGGAATATTACGTGCGTTAATTTTTAATCCAGGTAAGTTACTCTCTAACTGCGCTTGCAAGTATTCAATCACTTGTTTAGCTTCTGGCGTATCAGAACCCAATATTTCAATTGTTAAGTCCTTCTTACCGATCTCTTTAAGTCCTTTTTCCCATTCTGCTTTAGCTTCTTTTTTATTAAAAGCAAGCAAGTCTCCTGCTTCTTTACGGTAATCTTCCCCATTAATCGGATTTGACACAAATTTAGCTGGGACGATTCCATTTAATGCAGATGAACCATCATTAAGAATTTTGCTAGCTAATAATTTTTTATTAAATCCTAGCGCAATTGCTTTACGAATATGTTTATTACCAGTTGCCTCACGCTTAGTATTAAAACCTAAATAACCAATCATTGGTGTTTTACGTGTTGCGAACCCTTTTTCATTCTTATATTGTTTAACATAATCATTTGCTAACATTGAGAAATCAATCTTCCCTGTTTGATATAACTTGCCAGCAGTTGCACCATCTTTAACAACTTGAACGTCAACTTTAGCTAACTTAACTGATTTAGCGTTCCAATAACTGGTATTTTTAACATATGACCATTTGTTATTAGTTCCTTCCCAATCAGTTAATTTATAAGGACCATTCACAATCATATGTTGTGAATCCGTTGCATATTGACTACCTTGTTTTTTAACGTAAGCTTCATTTTGAGGTACAAATGGTGCACCCGTTAATACTTCTGGTAAATAGCTAATTGGTTGTGCCAGAGTAACTTCTAATGTTGTTTTATTCAGCGCTTTAACACCTAACTTATCAACGGCCATCTTGCCATTTCGGATAGCAAACCCATTTTTAATAATATCAATTCGTTGTGAATTAGGTGATGCTGTTTTAGGATTTGCTAGTTTTTGCCAAGCGTAAACAAAGTCATTTGCTGTAACAGGAGTCCCATTTGACCAGTTCTCAGCTCTTAATTTATAGGTGTAAACTGTTTTTGCTTTGTTAACCGTCACACTTTTTGCTGCAGCTAACACTGGTTTATTTTTTTGATTATACGTATACAATCCTTCATAAACGTTTTGTATTGCTTCAACACTAAATGTATCACTGTATTTAGTAGAATCTAAAGTGCCTAATTGATCAGTTACAGCCACTTTTAATATGTTATCGTCTTTCGTCGCTGTTTTTGAACAAGCAGCTAGCACCCCTATAAACATGATACTTAAAACTACCGCAATTTTCCTTCTCACTTTAGACACTCTCCTTTTTTAGTTACCTTAATGTGATTAACTTTACCTAGTTACTTATTTTTTGTCAATAAAGACGTATCATTTCAACCAACTTTACATTTAAGCTATACTTAACCCAGTGTCTTACTCAATTCTGAAAGGAAGTTTTTGACTTATGAAAAATAATCAATTTGCTAACTATACACCTACTTTTGAGACACAAATAAAAGAACTTAAAGCTATTAATTTGTATATAGCCTCCGAAACCAATCCTACACATTTATTTGAACAATTACTCAATAAAATTCTCATCGACTATCAAACAATCGGTGCGAAACAACAAAAAATGATGTCCTTATTAGCGACAGAATCCATTTCTGTTTATGAATTTTTTACTACAAAAAAGGAATTAACACCTGTTATCTTTTATAATGTTGCATTACAGTTACTAGAATTTGAAGTCGATGTCGATTTCAAAATTGATGACCCATTTACGGCAATGGCTAAAATTCAGTTACCTTCTATTGAAATTATTGAATCCGTTAATGATTTTTGGTCCGCATGGTATCTCTTACTGACAACACATACCAAAAATGGCCAAGTCTTCACAGATACACTAGCAAATAAAGGGTACTTTGTTTCATTTTATAAAGATGCGAAACCTTTATTTTTCAATGGAAAAGCGCAACCTGTTTTTGATACAACTAAACTGATTCGTGAAGTCGTCTACGTTGAAGCCCCATTAGATACTGACCAAGATGGTCAACGTGATTTATTAAAAACAGAAATTTTAAGACCACTAGTTACATCCGGACTAAAAGTACCTATTCTTTATACAGCAAGTCCTTACAATCAAGGCACAAATGATGATTCTGAATTAATGCGCAACGTTGATATCCCGCTTACCGAAAAACCAGTTACTGAATTAACTGAATCTGATATCACCTATAACTATCAGAAATCCAACTTACCCGAACCACGATCAATCCTCTCAGAATCAACAGAAACTGAGCAAACCTTTAGCCGTGAATCTTCGTATACATTCAACGATTACATGCTAGCTAGAGGATTTGCAATCGTCTATGCAGCTGGTATTGGTACTCGAGAATCAGATGGTATTCGTACTTGTGGGAGTGTTGAAGAAACGGTATCAACCGTCGCCATTATTGAATGGCTAACGGGACATCGGCAAGCATTCACAAATAAACTCGATAATCGATCAATTAAAGCCACTTGGAGTAATGGTAACGTTGCTATGACTGGTAAATCTTACCTTGGTACGCTTGCTACTGCAGCTGCAACAACTGGTGTATCCGGCTTAAAAACAATCATTTCTGAAGCCGCTATTTCAAGTTGGTATGATTATTATCGTGAAAATGGACTAGTCGTCGCGCCTGAAGCTTGCCAAGGTGAAGATGCAGATGTTTTAGCTGCGCTTTGTTTAAGTCGCCAAAAAGATGCCGCCGACTACGCTAATATTCAAGACTACTTTGACAAAGTTATGAATCGATTATCTATAGGACAAGACCGTGCATCTGGTAATTACAATAAATTTTGGGATGAACGTAATTATTTAAACCAAACTAAAAATATCAAAGCAAATATTGTTATGGTCCATGGTTTAAATGATTGGAACGTCAAACCTCGCCAAGTTGAACAACTTTGGCAAGCATTACGTCCTTTACCTATTGTTAAAAAATTATTCTTACACCAAGGTAAACATATCTATATCAATAACTTTCGCTCATTAGATTTCACTGATATGATGAATTTATGGTTATCAAATCAACTTTATAATATCGAAAATGGTGCTGAGACACTTATTCCCAATGTCACCATACAAGATAACCTAGAAGCTGAAACGTGGCACACTTATGATGATTGGGCAGACCCGGATTCTCCTACCCAATCCTATCATTTCCAACAAAATAAATTAACACAATCAGTCACATCAGATGCTCACCAATTTGCTACTTTCAAAGATAACTTACCAACTGACCTTTTTAACAACTACGTCAGAGATAATCATCTTTGGAATCAAGCTTTAGTTTCAACTAAAGAAACAGAAATGGCTAAAAATAGAATCCAATTAATCTCAGAACCATTAACAGAACCGCTGTTTATTTCCGGTTCTGCTCACATAAAATTGTCTGTTGCAGCACTACAAACAAAAGGGCTCATTAGTTGCATGCTTATCGATTATGGTGAAGAAAATAGACTCACCCCCGTGCCATCCATTCTCAAACGAAAATCTTTAGATATGGGATTTCATTGGCGTGAAGATGATTTGGTTGAATTTACTAAAAATCCCACAAAAACTCCTTGGAAAATGATTTCCAAAGGTCATATCAATTTACAAAATAGGACAAATCGTTATCAAAATGATTCTGTCCTTCCAGGAACTTTCAACACAGTAGATTTTGATTTACAACCAACTGCCTATCACATTAAGGAAGGTCATCAGATTGAATTAATCATTTACGCAACAGATTTTGGGATGACTTTACGAAATAACGATTCAGATAGTTATACTATTAACTTAGCTAATTCGCGTCTTAAAATTCCTTATCAATCTGTTAGTACAGTATCATTATTCTAAATAAAAAAGAAAATCATCAAAAAAATTATTGATGATTTTCTTTTTTTATTTATCAATATCTACGTATTAAGTAATGAGACAATTCGCACACAAAAATAACTTTAATAAATCCAACAATCAAAAATGGTAAAATACCTATTAAAAATGCTTGTTGCATCGAGGTTTGTTGGTAAACCATTAACCAGATTGCTCCTAAAACTAATTGCACACTAGCACCTAATAAATTCCCCATGTACAACTGCCAACGACCATTACCATACCATTTTAAAAACAGCCCCGTTAAGATAATATAGGCTAAAAAACCAAATAAATAACCACCTGTTGGTCCAATTAAAGAAAAAAGTCCCGAATGAAATCCAGCAAAAACTGGGATTCCTATTAATCCTAATAGGAGATAAATGCCCACCGCTTTTAATCCTTCTTGAACCGGTCTCAAACTCGATAATAATCCGATAAAAATGGTTTGTAACGTTAACGGGATTGGCCCCAATGGAATGGTTAACTGGGATAAAACACCCAAAACGGCTGCTAACTCTGCTGCTATAATTAATTGTTTTAACTGTTTATTTTGTCCCATTTGTTAAGCCTTCCACATTCACCTTTGTAATTTCACCAGCCATATAAGTCGTTATTTGCCCATTTTTATCTCTCAATACCAACTGTCCATCATCTTTAATTGTTTCAACTGTACCAATAATTTCTTGATGACCACTTTTTAAAGTAACTGTCTGTCCAATAACTAGTGACCGTTTACGATAATCATTCATGAAGTCACCATTTTGGTAATTCTGATAGATTTGGATAAATTGATTGGTAATTTCAGCAATCAACTCATTCCGTGTGACATTATTCGATTCATCAATTAATGAACCCACTTTATCTTGTAACTCTGGAGATAATTTTTTAAGGTCTGTTTTAAAATCTAGCCCAATCCCTATAACTAAGCTTGTCACTTGCTGCGTTTCAAAATCTGTGACAGCCTCCGTTAAAATCCCGCAGACTTTTTTATTTTGATAATAAATATCATTCACCCACTTTATTTGTGGTTGAATTTTCAATTTATTTTCTAAAGCATAACTAACCGCCATGGCAGTTGCTGTCGTTAGCTGACCAACATCTTTGATAGGTTGATCAATTCTCAATAAATAACTGATATAAATCCCAGTCTCTTCTGGTGATTCAAATGTTCGACCAAATCGACCATATCCTGCTGTTTGACTATTGGCCACTATTAACAGTGGACCCTGTATATCGGGCTGGCTTGAACGCTCTTTCGCCAATACATTGGTAGATGTCACTTCATCAAATAATTCAATTTGCATCATGTCAGTTGTTAAATAAGATTGAATTAGTTGTGCGTTCAACTGATTACCATCATTTAGACTATATCCTTTTTGTGGAATCGTCTTAATGTCAAAACCCTGCTCTTGTAAACTCTTAATAGCCATCCAAATAGCAGTTCTCGAAACGCCAAGTTTTTCAGCCAATAGTTCTCCCGAAATAATAGTATCTTGTTGTCCAGCTAATATTTTTAGAATACTGTCTTTAGTTTTCATTTTACACCGTTAACCTTTTAATTTTATTAGTTAACATAACTTTAAGCTAACTCACTAAAATATGCAACTAACACTCTTAAAAAAATACCATCCTCACTTTCATTCTGGTAAATAATCATAAAAGTGCTATGATTAATCTATTCTTAAGAAATTAGGTGGATTAATATGGCATACGGAACGAAAATTATTACGTTAGATAATGGTTATCATCTCTGGACTCATACTGAAGGACAAGGTGATATCCAACTACTTTGTCTACATGGTGGGCCTGGTGGTACACATGAATATTACGAAAATTTTGCTGAAAAATTAGCACCTCTTGGCGTTCAGGTTTCAATGTATGACCAACTCGGTTCATGGTATTCTGATCAACCAGATTTTACTAAACAAGAAAATGTTGATAAATTTCTTAATATTGATTACTTCATTGATGAAGTTGAAGAAGTCCGTATTAAATTAGGTTTAGATAACTTCTACCTAATTGGTCAATCATGGGGTGGTGCTCTTGTTCAAGAATACGCCTTAAAATATGGTGACCATTTAAAAGGTGCTATTATCTCAAGTATGACTGATGATATTAACGAATATTTAGCAAACGTTAATGCTATTCGTGCTAAAGAATTGGATGCTGATGCGCTTGCCTACATGCAAGAATGTGAAAAAAATAACGATCTTGATAATGACCGTTACCAAGGTTATGTCGATATTTTAAATGACGGCTATGTTGATCGTAAAAAGCCAGCCCAAATTTCTCATTTAGTAAGCACAATGGCTGAACCCGTTTATAATTACTTCCAAGGTAACAATGAATTCGTTGTGACTGGTAAATTAAAAGACTGGTCTACTCGTGACCGCATTAAAAATATTACTGTCCCAACATTAATCACATTTGGCGAACATGAAACAATGCCTTTAGCAACAGCTAAAAGAATGTCAGAAACAATTCCACATGCTCGTCTTGAAACAACTCCTGAGGGTGGTCATCATCATATGATCGATAACGCTCCTGTTTACTTTGATCATTTAAGTACCTTCTTATCAGATGTTGAAAACGACAATTTTAAAGATTAAATTAAAAAATACCACCATTGATAACTACTATCAACGGTGGTATTTTTTTATCTCTTAATCGTGTAACATCATTGCATTAATTGCAACAACAATTGTACTTAACGACATCACAACTGCACCCACTAATGGACTTAAAATAAAGCCAATTGGTGCTAAAACGCCGGCAGCCAATGGTAATGCAATAATATTATAACCTGCACCCCACCAAAGATTTTGAATCATTTTCAATCTTGTGTTTCGACTTAATTTCAAAAATTTTATGATATCCATCGGATTACTTTTAACTAATATAACGTCTGCAGAGTCGACAGCAACATCCGTACCTGAACCAATTGCCATCCCTATTGTTGCACTTGCTAAACTAGGCGCATCATTAATACCGTCACCAACCATGATAACGTTATGTCCTTCGCCCTCTAACTGACTAACAATTTTAGCCTTATCTTCAGGCATTAAGTTAGCACGAACATCTACAATACCTAGTTTTGCACCAACTTTATCAGCAGCTTGTTGATTATCACCAGTTAACATAATCACTTTGATATTCATTTTTTCTAATTTTTCGACTAAACCAAATGATTCTGGTTTAATTTGATCCCCTTGAGCAACATACCCAATCACTTTTTCATTTTGAATTAAATAACTAATTGAATCTCCTTCGTTGTCAGAAGCCATTTCATCCGTTAATAACTGTTGTTTATTAACATAAGCTTCAGAAACAATTTTGAATGCATCATCGTTAATATGTCCTTCTAATCCAACACCATTAATTTGTTGTGTTTCACTTGCAGTTGGAATCTCAATTTTTAAATCTTCTGCTTTTTGAATGATTCCTTTACCCAAAGGATGTGTCGATCCACGTTCTAACGACGCCATCAATCCGATAATTTCTGATTCAGAAAACTGATCAGTAAATGTTTTATATCCGGTTACCACGAAATGACCTTCAGTTAAAGTTCCTGTTTTATCAACAAGTAATGTGTCAATTGTGTGTGCAACTTCTAGCGCATTTCTATTTTTGATTAATAAGCCATTTTTAGCTGATAAAGAAGTACTTCTCGCAACAACTAATGGAATGGCTAAACCTAAAGCATGTGGACAAGCAATCACTAGAACAGTTACAAGAATTGATAATGCCTGACTAAATGTCCCTGTAATTAACCATACAATGAATGCTAAAATACCAACAGTCATGGCAGCATAAAATAAATATCCCGCAACTTTATCAGCTAACGTTTCCGTATCTGATTTTTCTGACTGCGCTTTTGTGACTAATTTAACAACTTGAGCTAAGTAACCTGTTTCACCAGTTCCCGTTACAGTCATTTGGATTTCTCCATTACCATTAACTGATCCACCAACGACTTCATCATCTACTACTTTTTCAACTTGTTTCGATTCACCAGTTATCATAGCTTCATCGACGCTTGTTTTACCAGAAATAATTGTTCCATCAGCTGGAATCGTTTCATTTCCTTTAACTAACAGAATATCTCCAACATGAACATTTGTTAAATCAACATCTTCAATTTTTTTATTTTCTCTAACGATATGTGCTTGTTTAGGTAAGAGTTGTGCTAATTTTTGAACAGCATCTCCTGCTGACATAACAGCGTTCATTTCAATCCAATGACCTAACAACATAATGACAATTAACGTTGCTAACTCCCAGAAGAAATCCATAACATGATGACTTGGATCTACAAGATTATTCATCACAACAGCATATAAGCTATACAAGTATGCCACACTAATACCCATTGCGATTAAGGTCATCATTGCTGGCTTTTTATCTGCAAGCTCCATCTTTGCACTATCTAAAAATGTTTTACCGCCATAGAAAAATAATCCAGTACCAATAAGTGCTACAACCCAATCAGATCCAGGGAAAGTAAACTGTAAGGGTAAGTTAATCCCCATCATAGGTGTCATTAAAACAATAGGAATTGCTAAAACTAAAGAAATCCAGAATTTCAATTTTAGATTTCCCATATGCATCATGTGCCCACCCATGTTCATTTGATCGTGGTCCATTCCTTCCATATCCATGTGATCCATACTCATGTGGTCCATATTTTTCATATCCTTATGATTCATATTCATGTGATCCATTTCTTTCATATCTTTGTGATCCATTTATACCGCCTCCATTAATTTATATTTTTAGTTTACACTTGTAAACTTAGATAGTCAAATAATTTATCTGTTACAAAAAAAATGTCAAAGAGATAAATATCCCTTTGACATTTTTATATAATCACATAAACATTTTAGTTAATTTACAATTCTATGCATCTTTACCAATTGTTTTACGACGGTTAACTTCTTTTTCAGCAAGTACATCGGAATCTTTAAATCCAAAGACCCAAGTACAACCAAATGCTACGATTATTGTAACAATTGATGCAATCCAAAAGTTAATTTCGTTACTCATTCCTCCACCAAACTTTAAAGGTGTAAAGAATGAAGGGAATCCGATTAATGAACCAGTAAATCCGTACATATTAACGTTTAATAGTCCGGCTACTAATCCACCAACTGCACCACCAATATTAGCTGCTAAGAAGACACGCCCATATTTTAAGGTAATCCCATAAATAGCTGGTTCTGTAATACCACTGAATGCTGCAATAACTGCACCACCAGATAATTCTTTAATGTTAGCCATTTTTGATTTAATCATAACTGCCATTACAGCAGCACCTTGAGCTACCATTGTAATTGAAACAATTGCATTTAAGTAGCTGTAGCCTTTTGAAGCAATATCGTTTGCGATTAAAGGAACAACTGCCCAATGTAAACCAAAGATAACTAAACATTGATATAATCCACCAATAACAAAACCTGCAATTGGGTAGTTTGCTGTTAAAATTGTGTTTAAAATAATAGAAATACCTGTACTAATTAACGTAATAATAGGTCCAACAATAATGATAATAGCGGCCGAAACGATCATAACTTCTAACAATGGTACAAAAATCATTCGTAAAACTTGTGGAATAACTTTTTTGAGTCCTTTTTCAACATAATGTGCTAACCATGCTCCAGCAATAATTGGGAAAATACTGTAAGTATAGTTAACCATATGAATTGGAATCCCAAATAAGTTAGTATTTAATGACATCCCCAAAAGTTGTCCAAACACTTTTGTTCCTGTTGCAATACCAAAAAGTGAAGGATATACCAAGACACCACCAACAATAGCCATAATAATTGGATCAGATTTTAACTTCTGTGCAGCTGTGAATCCAACAATAATAGGTAAGAAATAGAATGCTGAATCTCCCATGGCTGATAAGAAAATGTAAGTCTGTGATGTGGCTTCTGTCCAACGAAAATCGACAGCCATTTGAAGTAATCCTTTTAAAATACCACTAGCAGCCAATAATCCAATTACTGGCATCATAGAACCTGTGATAACACCAATCAAAGTATTAAATCCAGCATTCAATTTTCCACGGAATGTTGTTGGTTTTTCCTCAGCTGGTGCATCATCGGCAGCATCGACCTCGCCACCTGCGTATGATGTTCCTAATTGTGCAATAACTGCATCATAGACATCAGTAACAGCTGGTCCAATAACAACTTGATATTGTCCAACAGCATGACGAACATCAATTACACCTGTTAAATTTTTAATCACTTCATCGTCTGCTTTACTTTCATCAACTAAGTAAAATCGTAACCGCGTAATACAATGGATTAAACTCTTAATATTCTCTTTACCACCGACTTGTTTGATAATGTCTGTAGCTAATTGTGTGTAATCTTTTGCCATAACTATTCCTCCCCTTTTGCAGTACCAGATCCCACTTCCGTGCCACCTTCAAAAGGTTGTGGTTCCGATAATGTTAATTTGTCTAATTTATCTTGTGTATTTGTAATTACTACCATTAAAACATTGTCTAATTGTGCTTCAGAAACTTGTGTTAAATCCATAGTCCCAAGTAATTCACCACCATGAACACGAGCACCTTTTTTAATATTAATATCAAATGGTGCACCTTTTAAATCAACCGTATCAACACCCATGTGTAATAAAATTTCAAGTCCATTATCCATCGTGAATCCGATAGCATGTTTTGTTGATGCAACCAATGTTATAGTTCCAGATACTGGACTATAAATTTCCCCTGCGGTTGGTTTAAATCCGAAGCCATCACCCATTAATTTTTGAGCAAAAACAGAATCGCTCACATTTTCTAAATCAATTAACTCCCCAGTTGCTGGTGCGTAAAACTTATCATCATTTACCTTTTGTTTTCTTTTAAAAATCGACATTGTTCTCTCCCCCATTTTTTTTAATTTATTTAACTAGATTCGCTTACAGCGATTAAGCGTTTTCAAGTTATCCTTATAATAAACCTGTCTATACAGGATGTCAACGCTTTCTTTTCTTTTAAATTAACATTTATATATACTTGTATAGACTAGAATGTTTATGTTAAAATAACCTTATCATTGGAGGTGACTATTATGACGAACCAAAATAAACATTTAGGTATTTATCAAGATCTTGTCACTAAAATCACACATAATATTTACGCATCAGGAACATTCCTACCTAGTGAAATTCAATTGAGCCATTTATACGGTACTTCTCGCGAAACAATTCGAAAGGCTCTCCAAAATTTACTAACCAATGGCTATATTCAAAAAATTCGAGGCAAAGGATCGCTTGTTTTAGATATTCAACGATTCGCTTTTCCCGTCTCAGGTATTACTTCATATGAGGAACTGAATAAGTCTCTTCAAATGAATTCGGAAACACAAGTTAGACAGTTACTTGTCACAACTATTCCTATAGAGAGTTTTGCACCTAAGTCTGTTGTTGGCGATAAAGCGACATTTATTGAACGTCTACGACTTGTTAAAAATGAACCCAGTGTTATTGATCGTGACTACATACTTTCAGATATCGTACCTGAGATACCTTTAGCAGTTGCCCAAAATTCGCTTTATGATTATTTTGAAAATAAATTAGGCTTAGAAATCAGTTATGCTATTAAAAAAATTACAGTTGAACCAGCAGATACAACTATCCAAAAATTATTAAACATTCCAAAAACAGAATCTGTTGTTGTCATAAGAAGTGAAACCTATTTACAAGATAGTCGTTTATTTCAGATTACCGAAGCTATTCACCGCTCAGATCGTTTTAGTTTTGTTGATTTTGCACGACGGACGAAGAAAATATAACTAATAGGAGAATAACGATGACATTTGAAGATAAAATTATTTATCAAATTTACCCAAAATCATTTTATGATAGTAACAATGATGGCCTGGGCGATTTACAAGGGATTATCGCTAAAATACCTTATTTAAAACAACTCAATATTGATATGATTTGGTTTAATCCTTTTTTCATATCACCACAAAATGATAATGGCTATGATATCTCAGATTATTATCATATTGATCCTAAGTTTGGTACTATGGCTGATTTTGATGAACTTGTTACCAAGCTAAAATCTGTAGGCATCGATGTCATGATGGATATGGTTTTTAACCATACATCAACTGAACATGAATGGTTCCAAAAAGCGCTAAAAGGTGATCCAAAATATATGGCTTACTATTATATTCGTGGAGCAAAACCAGATAGCTCGCTTCCAACTAATTGGGATTCTAAATTTGGTGGTCCTGCATGGGAAGCTTTCGGAAATACGGGTAAGTACTACCTTCATCTCTACGACCCAACTCAAGCAGACTTAGATTGGCATAATCCAGCAGTTCGAAAAGAAATGGCCAAGATTGTTAATTTTTGGCGCAACAAAGGTGTTAAAGGTTTCCGATTCGACGTTATCAATGTCATCGGTAAAGATGTCAATTTACTTGATGCACCTTATGGTACTGATAGTAGACTTATGTATACAGATAAAAAAATAGTTCATCAATATCTACAAGAACTTAACGAATCTAGTTTTGGTCAAGACCCTGATGCTGTGACCGTTGGTGAAATGTCTTCTACTTCAATCGATAATTGTATTGAATACACGTTAGGCAAAAACAACGAGTTATCAATGGTCTTTACCTTCCACCATTTAAAAGTTGACTATACCCATGGAAATAAATGGACGACGATGCCTTTTGACTTTATGAGTTTAAAAAACATTCTAAATGATTGGCAATTAGGTATGACAGCTGGTCATGGTTGGAACGCTTTATTTTGGAATAATCATGATCAGCCTCGTGCTATTAATCGTTTTGGTGATCCCGTCCATTTTCGTGAAAAATCTGCCGAAATGCTAGCGACAACTATTCATTTATTACGTGGAACGCCTTTTATTTATATGGGAGAAGAAATTGGGATGAGCGATCCTCAATATCAGCATTTATCTGATTATAATGATATTGAAACCAAAAACATTTACCCAACATTATTAGCGAAAGGACTCAGTGAAACTGAAGCCTTAGACATTATTCAAGCAAAATCTCGTGATAATAGTCGTACTCCCATGCAATGGAATAACTCTGAGTATGCAGGGTTCTCAGCTGAAAAACCATGGTTGATGCCAATGAATCAGTCTATCGTCAACGTTCAAAATGAATTAGTACGCGGCGAAATATTTAATTACTATCAACAACTAATTAAATTACGTAAGACTCTGCCAATTGTCTCTGTTGGTGATTATCAACCTCTTTTAATGGACGATACTCAAGTTTTTGCTTACCAAAGAATACTAAAAAATCAACGTTTAATTGTTTTAAATAATTTCTATGGTACAACGACAACGATTACTTTACCTGCATTTACCGGGGAAATATCAACTGTCATCAATAATTATCCAACCGATATCAAATTAGAAACAGCTATGACGTTAGCTCCATATCAGTCAGTTGCCTTTTTGATTGACTAACTAAAATAAAGCAGCCTTGCAATTTTAAATTGTAAGGCTGCTTTATTTAGAACTTATTAAGATTAATCAAAGTAGATTTTAAAAGGACTAACTGGAATATGGTTTTCGTTCCATAAGCCGGCAGAAGTTACATTTGCATATGCATACTGTAAGCCAATTGATTCTTCTTCTAATCGAATCTTGATATCATTTGTACCTAAATCAATCACTGCAGGTTTTAAAACATCCCCTGGCATGATCCATTTTAAATCAATATCATTTGTTGTTTCAAGTTGTTCACAATTTGAAAAGTTAAGACGCATTTGTTTTACATCAGCTGAAATTTCAGATAATTGTGGACTTGTTTGCATTTCATCGAATTTACCAAAATTAGAATATAATTCGATTACACGATAACCTAATTGTCTTTTACTACTTGGATGAATCTCGTTAGCTGAATCTTCATCCATAGCTGTAACTAAGTAAACCCGATTTTCTGTTGCTGCAAACTTTTGTTGTGCATCGCGAATTTCAGCCCATGAATTAGCTATCTTATGATTATATTGTGGTAACTGAATAATATAAGTTGGTAATTTATTTTGTTTAAGCGTTTTGCGCCATTCACGGATTAATTTTTTCAAAAGTAACCCATAATGTTTTGTATCTATTCCTGCATCTCGTTCACCTTGATACCAAGTTAACAATTTAAATCGGTAAGGACCCACTTGTGATAACATCGTATCGTATAAATTATCGGATTCTTCTAAACTTGGAATTTTAGTATCAACATAAGCTGCTTTTAAAGTCTCGTTATTTATTAGTGTACTTTCTGATACCCAACTTGCAGCTGAAGTCCCATTTTTAGCACATAATACAAGGCCAATTGGTGTGTATTCATCATATTGACGAACCTTCTTAGCCATATAATAGCCTAATGCTGTAACGTTACCAATATTTTCTTCATCAACAATTTGCCATGGATTTTCTTCTGTTGATTGCTTTTCAGGTATATTGATAAAACGTAAATTCATCATTGGCATTGTTTTATTATGATCAAATTCATCATCTTTAGCCATTTTGAAGTTAGCATTTGATTGTCCAGCAATCAAGAATACATCTCCAAATTGTACGTCGCGTAAAATTATTTTATCTGTTCCTGATTTAACTAGAACGGTCACAATTGTAGGTGCTAAAAATGAGATACTTTCAATTAAAAAGTATCCTGTATCATCAGCAATTCCTGTTTCAATTGTATCTTCGCTACCGCCCATTGAAATCGTTACAGTTACTTCTTGATTGGGTTCTGCATAACCAAAAAAACGTGTTGTCTGATCTTGTTGCATAACCATATGATTAGTAAATAGTGGTGCTAATCGCAATGTTGTTGCCACTGTTAAACCCTTCTTTCTAGTCGCTGTCCATTAAGTATCCTTTACAATTATAACATAAGATAAGCCTCTATCGACTTTTTATCAAATGGATTAGTCAGCTACTTTGACTATTATTTAGTTGTTTGTCCTAGCTATTTTGAATAATAGTTGCTAGAATAAAGACAGTCAAAACAGTGTAAAATCGCCGGGTTTTACAAAAATAATAGTTATCACATCCAAGAGGCCATTTTTTAATGAAGGATGTTGGTACCTATTTTTTATTGTCCATTATTATAAGATTATAAAAAATAGGTACCGATAAGGAGCTCAAAATGAATAATCAAACGGTTTCTATCCGTCGTGAACTTTCAGGTTACGTCACACGGAACGTTTTAAGTACTTTAGGTTTATCTGTGTATCTTCTGGCAGATACATATTTCATTGCTAATGCGGTTGGAACAACTGGTTTAGCGGCTTTAAATATTGTATTACCCCTCTTTAATTTATTAAATGGCGTCGGGTTGTTACTCGGAATTGGTGGTGCAACTTTATTTTCTATTTTAAAGATTAAGGATCAAAAAGCGAGTCAAAAAATTTTCACACAGGTTTTAATTGTTGGGATTATTTTCGGCCTAGCTTTCTCAGTCTTAGGCTTTTTATTCATGAAACCTTTACTCTATTTTTTAGGTGCAAACGCAGGAACTTACAAATTAGCTGCTGAATACCTAACTTATATTTTGCTAGCTGCACCATTCTTTGCTTGTAATTATCTCGTTTTAAGTTTCATTCGAAACGATAATAATCCACATTTATCGATGGTTGCCATGTTAGTATCTAGTTTATTCAATATCATTTTTGATTATATTTTTATGTACCCATTACATCTTGGTATGGGTGGTGCTGCAATGGCAACTGCTGTTTCTCCAATTGTTGCTTTAGCTATATTAACCTTCCATCGTAAAAAGGAAGGACGTCTTTTAACGCTCCAACGAACGTCTATTCACTTTAAGACAATAAAAAAAGTTGTTCAATTCGGGTTCCCTGTCTTTCTAACTGAAATGAGTACAGGTGTCAGCATTTTTGCTTTCAACCTTGTCATTTTAAGTTTAGCGGGAAATACAGCTGTCGCAGCCTATGGAATTATCGCAAACATCGTCTTAGTCGCTTTATCACTTTTTAATGGTGTTGCCCAAGGAATTCAGCCTTTACTCAGTCGAGAATTTGGAATTCGGAATTGGCCAGAAGTTAAGCAAATATTACGTTTTGGGTTAATTGTTAGTTTTATTATTGGCACAATTTTATACCTTACATTGACCTTTGAAAAAGATCCTATTATTGCATTATTCAATAATAGTAACAACCAAGAGTTAATCCATTATGCTGAAATAGGCATTCCAATCTACTTCTTAAGCTTATTTGGATCATCCCTTAATGTTGTGTTTAGCATGTTTTTCTCAGCGATTGGCGAACCCAAACATGCACTTATTCTAGCTATCTTGCGCGGTTATGTCTTACTACTAGGCTTATTATTTATTTTTGCCCACTTCTTCAACTTAACTGGTGTTTGGGTTGCTTTACCCGTCACAGAATTAATCATTGTCGTCATCAGTACTGTATTCCTATTCAGTTTCTTTAATAAACAAATTAAAAAACAATAAAAAGAAGGTTTCTTATTTTATGAAAGTTAAACGTTTTGAAGCAATCACAATTCCCGTAACTGATGTCCAAAGAAGTTTACGTTTTTATCATGAAGTTTTTGATATGACTATGATTGAAAATAGTGAGTTACCTACTGTTCATTTTGGCCATCAAAAAATTATTTTTGAGCCATCAACTAATGTTATTCCAATGACACTTAGTTTCGTCGTTAGTGATTCAATGACCGCTATGGAAAATCACTTGAAAAATTATTTTGTGACTATTATCTCTGGCCCGATTGAAAAGCAAGATGTTAAAAATGCACAATCGATTACAATTTCAGATCCAGATCAGCATATAATCGAATTAATTAGTTATCAGAAATAGATTTACTAAGCTAACATCTAAGCGATGTTAGCTTTTTTACTACTATTAGGTTTTTAAATCTATATGCTTAGATTCTCTAAAATACTTTTCTTTATTCCCACAGCTAAACATGGTAATCTGAAAATGAGTTATATCAGAAAGGCGGTCCTACTATGCAACCTATTATTGATTTACAAGATATTTCACTAGAACTTAGTAACCAATCAATCTTGAACCACATCTCTTTTCAAGTAAACCCTGGAGACTTTTTAACAATCACCGGTCCATCTGGAAGCGGTAAAAGTACCGTTTTGAAATTAATCGCTGGTTTAATTTCAAGAACATCTGGTGATATTAAGTTCAATGAAAAATCAATTGACAGTTATGACCCAATCGAATATCGTCGGATTGTTTCTTATTGCTTCCAAACCCCCGTTTTATTCGGCGAAACCGTTAAAGACAATCTGGAGTTTCCTTATATCGTTCGTAAGCAAGACTTCGATGAATCTCGTGCCATTTCTGAATTAGAATCCGTAGGCTTACCCAGCAGTTATCTTCAGAAATCAATAAATGAACTATCTGGTGGCGAGAAGCAACGTGTTGCCTTAATTCGTAATTTAATCTTTTTACCCAAAATCTTACTGCTTGATGAAATCACAAGTGCTTTAGATTCAGAAAGTAAAAACATTATACACGCATTAATTAATCGTTTAAATGACTCAAATAAAATCACTATTATCGCTGTTACTCATGATGATAATGAAATAAAACTGGCTGATCAATTAATTAATATCGAGGCCGGAAAAATAACGGAGGTTAGACATGCATAATTTAGCCGTTAATAATCTTTCTCTCGTTTTCGCTTTTTCATTAGTACTTGTCTCACTAGGAATTGTATATAAAGAAAAATTAGGCCTAGCAAAAGATATTATTTATAGTGTCATTCGTGCAATTATCCAATTAGTCATCGTCGGATACATTTTAAAGTACGTCTTTAATATTAATAATATTATTCTAACTTTAGTTATGATGTTCATTGTTTTCTTTAACGCTGCGTATAGTGCACATAAAAAAAGCGCAGGAATTCCACATAGTTTTCGTATTTCGTTCATTGCCATTTTTTGTAGTACGTCCGTTACACTTGGCCTTTTACTACTAGCTGGAACGCTTAAATTTATTCCTTCACAAATTATTCCAATTACTGGTATGATTGCTAGTAATTCAATGGTTGCGATTGGTCTTTGTTACCGTAACCTTAACAGTAATTTCCGTGATCAACGCCAACAGATTTTAGAAAAACTAGCACTCGGTGCAGATCTCAAACAAGCAGCATACCCTATTATCCGTGAAAGTATCAAAACAGGGATGTCGCCTACTATTGATTCAGCTAAAACGGTTGGTATCGTTAGTTTACCTGGAATGATGTCTGGGTTAATCTTCGCCGGTGTTGATCCTGTCTTTGCGATTAAATACCAAATCATGGTCACTTTCATGTTACTTTCAGCAACAAGTATCTCATCAATTAGTGTTTGTTATCTTTCATATAAACAATTTTTTAATGATAAGAAGCAACTACGATAAATTAAATATCAATCAACTAAAATAGCCATATGTATAAGTTTTCCTTATACATATGGCTATTTCTTACTCTATAACTTGAAACTCACGGTCCTTCAATACATATTGCGTATCACACATTTTAGCAACATCTGGTTCATGCGTTACAATGATGACACATTTATCTTGTGATTTAGCTAAATCTTGAAGTAATTCAATAATTTCTTTCGTATTAACTTCATCCAAATTACCGGTCGGTTCATCAGCTACGACTAATCGTGCGTCACAACACATCGTTCTGACAACAGCGACTCGCTGTTGTTGCCCACCAGAAAGATGTTGAACGTTCTTCTTAGCCATATCCTCATCAATACCAACTTTTTTCAACATATCAAAGGCATATTGTTTATCACCAGCATGTGTTGCTCCGGTAATGTCCATCGCAGTCATTAAGTTTTCCAACGCTGACATATAAGTAAATAAATTATAGGATTGGAAGATAATCGAGACATCTTTATTTCGATAATGAGTTAATCCGATTTTATTGATTGCCTCACCTTCATATATAATTTCTCCAGATTTTGGTTTATCTAAACCAGCAATTAGTGAGAGAAATGTTGTTTTTCCTGAGCCACTACTACCGACAATTGCATATGATTTACTTCTTTCAAAAGTTAAATTAACCTTTTCAAATAAGGGGTTATCCTTATTTTCATACCAATACGCGACATCTTTAATTTCAATCATTTAATCACTCCTTTCTATTATTTATGAAATCAGAATTTTCTTGGGTTCAAGTCGTAAAATACCTAACGATGCTAACATAATCGAGATAAAGATAATTGCCAGACCCATACCACCTAATTCTGCCAAATCTTTGATACTTACAGTTGTGCTTAGATTCTTTAATTTCTCAGATTTAGTTGTCGCTGACTGCCCTGGTATACCACTTGGATCTGTTCCACCAAATTGTCCACCTTTAGTACCACTTGGCGCACCGCCTCCACCTTGCATATCATTTGAAGTTGTAGCTGTTGTAGATGTCGTTGTTTGTTGGCTTATCAATTGATCACCTACTGCATTACCAACGAATTTCCCACCAATTCCGGCAACAACTAATGACACGAGTAGAACCATAAACATTTCAACAAAGAATTGTGCAATAACTTTCCAACGTTTTTCACCTAATGATAGGAGGACACCAATTTCATAGCGACGTTCTCTAATCATTAAAATAACAATTAAGGCAAGAATGATAGTTCCTGCAACTGCGACTAATAGAACAATTTTTTGGGCAAAACTCTTAACATTATTCAATGGTGTCAGCATTGATTGATAAGTACTATCGTTTGTTGACATTGAAAATTTAGATGTGTTAATTAATTTCTTAGCTGCTTTTGTGAAAGTTTCTGACTTGGCTGGATCACTTAATGTATACACAACTGAATCGGCCGTATCTTTATACTTACTACCTTTTAAAGTATTCGCAAATGTGTAAGCTGTATAAATAGTATTTGATGGATCAGTAGCTCCTGGCCCACCCATACTTGTAGAACTAGTTGAACTAGCTTTATAAATACCGACAACTTCAACTTTATACTTCGTACCACCAGTTGATTTCATTGTAATTGTATTGCCCACAGAAATATGGTTAGTAGAAGCAAGTTCTGATTCAATCACAACGTTTTTAGTATTTAAATCACTCGAATTTAAACCACGACCTTTTGTAATTTTGGCACCACTAGTATTTAGTGCACTAGCCGTTGAACTTACACCGGAAATAGAAATATCACCCGTTGTTGCAGAAGTTGCCATTTTCTTGCCGCCCATCCCACCACTTTGACTTGAGGTCGATGTTGTTTTAATGGCATCAAATGAAGAAGCATTAGCTGTAGTTGAAGTGGTGATACTGTAACTCTTCACATTGCTTAATGCACCAACTTTTTTAGCTGTTGCGACTGTTACCCCAGCTAAGTTTAATGATGGTTTAGTGGTTTTTGAGCTTGAAGTTTTCATCTCGCTAAAAGCTTTATCTCGATTAGCTGATAATGTCACCGTTGCACCCGCACTCTTCTTCGCATCATTTGCCGCAGTTGTTGCTGCATTTTGAATAATTAATCCTGCTAAAACGAATAACATAATAGCTGACATAACTAATACAAGTAAAAAAGATCGTCCTTTTTTTGCTTTAAGATTTAATAAAGCACGTTTAAAAAAATTCATATTTATTACCTCCATATTCTCTTAAATTATTTGATAAGAATAAGCATAGCTAATAATTATGAATTATTTTTGAATATTATCAGAACATTTTCGTTTGTTATACAAAAAAAAGTTTTATTATGAATAATAATTCATAATAAAACCGTTTTCTTTATTTAATCTATTAGACTTTTCCAATCTCTCGACCAGATTAATCCTAAACATTTTTCACCTGTGTGAACACCGACAAGTGGTCCAATATAACCCGATTCAAATTTCATTTTAGGAAAACTAGTTCTCAAGTCTTGTCCCCATTCAGCTTGAAGTTCCGGATTATTCGCATCAATTAAATTAATTTGAACTGGATAATCAAGTGAACGTGTTGCTTCTGAGAATTGAGCTTTAATTTCAGAATAGGCATTTTTCATTTTGCGTTCTTTACCAATAGCAACGATTTTACCTTCTTTATCAAAAGTTAAAATCGGTTTAATTTTCAATATGTTTCCAACAAAACCTGAATGATTTGATAAACGACCGGTCCTCATTAAATGATTTAAATCATCAACAACAAAAAGAACCCGTGTTGTTTCTCTTAATTCGGCTAACTTTTCAAGTATTTCCATAACGTTTTTATCTTTATTAGCTAATGTGGCAGCCAATTGAACCATGTTACCCATCCCCGCGCAATCAATTTTCGAATCAAAAACATGCACATTGATGGCCGAAACAGATGATGCGAAAGCTTCAAGATTACCAACTAATCCACTAATACCTGATGATAAATGGATACAAATAACATCTGTATAGCCTTCAGCAGCAAGTGCCTTAAATTTTTCTTCCATTTCACCCATCGATACCTGGGAAGTTGTTGGTAAAACATCTTCTGTTTTTAATAATTGATAAAATTGAGTTGCCGTTAAATCGGCATTTTCATGATAGACATGATTTCCAAATAATACTGGGTTATTTACTACTTTAATATCTAATTGTTCAACAATCTCATCTGTAAGATAAGCTGAACTATCCGTTAATACAGCAATTTTCATTATTTCACATCCCTATTTTTACTATCCTATCACACATTATGCTCGAATACTTTAATTTAACTAACCATTTGGCGACCAATAACTAATCCTAACAGTGTCATCAAGCCACCAACAATATAACTAGCTAATAAATAAATCATGAATAACGATATTTTTTGGCTTTTAATTAATTTAACCAATTCAAAGTTATACGTTGAAAAGGTTGTAAAACCACCCATTGTTCCAGTACCAAGTAAGACTAACATCGGACTAGATAAATTAATTCCTGTTAAAAGACCTAAAATAAAACTACCTATCAGATTAATTAATAACGTTCCAACTGGAAATTGATCAGTTAGATATCGATTACTTAAATTTGTTATCCCATATCTTAACATAGCACCGATTGCAGCGCCAATCCCAACTAATAGTGTCATCATGAACGTTCACTCTCCATTCGCCAATCTCCAATCCGATTGCCTAATGAATAACCAAGTAATGTCATGGAAAGTCCACCTATAATCGTTACTAACACATAGATGAGTGCATAGCCCCATTGTTGCGTCTCTATTAACTTTACAGCTTCCAAACTATATGTTGAAAACGTTGTAAAAGCACCTATAAAACCTGTTTTTATCCCCAAAGTTAACCAATCTGGGACTTTTTCGGTTGTTTCAATATACTGAACTAAGAACGCCAAAATAAAGCACCCTACGACATTAATCATTAATGTCCCCAGTGGGAATCCATTTGGTTGAATAATCGTTAAACCAAGTAAGTACCGACTTATTCCACCAAAAAAAGCAAACAATGCAACAATTATATAATTCATTTTATGACCTTCTTATCAATTTTACATTTACTACTTCATTTTACCGAATTATCTAGTTAATACCAAATTAAAATGGACCACTAGAAATTATCTAGTGATCCATTTAGGCTAATCTTGGCTTAGTTTAAATTGACTCCATGGTTTCAAAAAATCGAGTAAGAATAATTCATCATCTATAATATGCCCAACAATATTTACACGACCATCATTTTTCATTTCTTTTAAAGCAATTTGTGTTTCACCTTTATATTGTCCATAACCTTCATTATCAATTAAGACGTCACCACGCTTAATTAATTTTGTATTATGTGCAGGAAATTCTTTATCTTTATACACAACCCGTGTCATTGTCGAACGTAAAAGATACGCTGAACGATCTCCGCGGTAACTATGAATATTATCAAATAATACTACTTTTTCAACCTCAGTAATATCATCTGCCGTTTCAATTTTAATCGTCGGATAATTGGCGTTGAATGCTTCTGATGCTGCTTTTAATTCATTTTCTGAAGCGTACGCGTTTGCGATAATCACATCATCAATTAAATCTGTCATCACCATATGTTTAACTTGTGTGGCAATATCTAAATGTCGATGATCCTCTAATGTACATAGTCCATCAGCAGTTGGCCAAGGTCCAAAAGTAGCTGACTTAGCATTAACAAAAGCTGCCGTATTTAAATTGTATTTTTTAAATTTCTCACTGCAAGCTACAAAAAAGTTATACTCTAATCCTGTGTATTCATGTGGATAAAAATTATGTGAACCTAATAAGTTCTCTCTTTTTGGTGAATAACTCATAATGTTATCCACATAGTTAGTCCCAGAACTCATATTTATTTCTATTTTTAAGTCATATGGATTGCGTGTCATTGCTGCTTCTTCTGCACCTGTAAATCCTAAATCTAATCGAACACCATATGCACCCATATCGTCAAAGAATTTTAAATCTTGATAACTAATATTTAGTTGTTCAAATAAATCAGGATTGATATCAACCATTACTTCCATACCAAGTTTATTTGCGTAAGCAACTGTCTTTTTAAATTCTGATAATACCTTATCTTTACCATCTGTCACTTGGAGTAAACTCGTAAAGACTCTTTTATACCCGTATTTACATGCCAAATCTAAATATGCTGTATCATCATTATAATTTGATCGTTCTGGATAAATTGAAATACCTAATTTTCCCATTATTATTCCTCCTAAATATTATTAAGGTCTATACCAATATTATAAAGGACATATAATGTAATTGAAAGCGCATTCCAAAAAAACTTTTGATTATTTTTAAATTTTTTCTTAATGTTAAGGTTATTTTAAGGTTCATGTTGTATATTGAACTTATCCCAAAACAACATAAATAACTAACCTTTATACTTTTTCATTTCTCCTCCAAAGTAATGAGAGAGAGAGCTAATTTATTAGCTCTACAACTTACTCCCTAGAGACTGCCTTCCCAGCAGTCTCTTTTTTGTTTCTAAATATTAAGAATCGTGCTAATATTTTAATCACGAAGGAGGTCTTAAGGATGCAAACCATTTATACGCTAATAACATTGATTTTTCTTAGTGTTATACCACTTCTTGTAGCTGCTTTTTTACTAACAGCTGTGAACAGTAATACAAAAAAACAATTATCATTAAATCAACAATTATACTTGGGTTCATTGGGTATTATTATCCATGAAGCAAGTCATGCTATAATGGCTTTTTTATTTGGATTTCACGCCATTGAAGTTAAATTAATTAAACGTCCACATCCCGAAATTGGTGATAACTCACTTGGATTCGTTCGTTATAGCTCACCTAAAAATATGCGTGGTAAAATTGGACAAGCAATGGCCGGTATTGCGCCCATCATTGGCTGTTCAATCGTAATTATTGGCCTTTTTATTCTACTGCTACCTCACTCTTTTAATCTACTATCAACAATGCTAGTTAACCAAGCATTTAATACTCAATCGTTATTTAACCTATTCACCTCGTTATTTCAATCTTGGTCATTAAGACTTATCCTGTGGTTGTTAATCACAACATCTATTACAATTGGTGGTTTTGATTTAAGCTCAGCAGATAGAAAAGGATTTGGTCTTGGATTCAGTTTATTAGCACTTTTAATCATTATCTTTTATTATTTCTTAACTCTATTTAATCACCAGACTTTAATGATGACTCTACTATCAAAATTTGCCTTATCTATTGGTCTAATTACTATTTTGATGCTGTTTTTATTACTTATTACAAATTGGCTGGTTAAAATCATCAAAAATAAATAAGACTATCTCATATTGAAATGGTCTTATTTATTAGTTGTATCGACTTATTTATTTCCACCACAATTTAACTAATGCTTGTGTACCGTCATTACCTAATCCATCTTCATCAACTAATTTTTCATATAGTACTTTAGCTTCTTTTGTTGCGGGTAGATTAATATTCATTTTTTCTGCTTCGTCTAATGCAATACGCAAATCTTTAAGAAAATGTTTTGCAAAGAATCCTGGTGTATAGTCATCACTTAAAACTCGGGGCGCATAATTGTCTAAACTCCAATTTGCTGCACTTCCCCCGCCAACTGTTTTAATGACACTTTCCAAGTCTAAGTTTGCTGCCTTAGCGTAAACTAACAGCTCAGTCATTCCGGTCATTGTTCCAGCAATCATAATTTGATTAGCCATTTTTACATGTTGGCCTGATCCATAACCACCAAACAAGGCAATTGTTGTTCCCATCTTTTCAAAAATAGGTTTCACTTGTTCATATACATCACTGTGTCCACCAACCATAATTGTTAGCTTCGCATTCTTTGCACCAATATCACCACCAGAAACAGGTGCATCTAACGCAAACAACTCATGAGTTTCCGCGTAATCACCAATTTTTTTCGCTAGTGTTGGTGTACTTGTTGTCATATCAACTACAATTGCGCCTTTTTTAGCACCAGCAAAAATACCATTTTCTTCAAAATATATTGCTTCTACATCTGCAGGAAAACCAACCATCGAGAAGATAATATCACTTTTAGCCGCAACCAATTGTGGCGAATCAGCCCATATTGCCCCTTGGCTAACTAAGTCATCTGTCTTTGATTTGGTTCGATTAAACACGGTTACTTCATAGTTCGCTTTCAATAAATAACTAACAATTGCTGAGCCCATAACGCCCGTTCCAATAAACCCAATTTTTTTCATAATAATCTCCTTTTATAATTTTCTTTAGTATGCACCTTTAAGGTTACGACTGCCATTAATAATAGTTAAGCCTAAAATAAAATCCCACTACAAAATTTGTAGTGGGATTTTATTTATACTGCTTTATTTTGAGCAACTTTTTCACTTAAATACTTTGAAAATTTACTCTTATCATGATAACCAACAACTTTTTCAATTGCTTTGCCATCTTTAAATAATAGAAAACTCGGAATACTCATGACATCATATTCCAATGCTGTTTCTTTATTTTCATCAATATTCAACTTTACAAATTGCATATCATCTTTGAATTCTTGTTCTAATTCATCAATAACAGGTTCCATCATACGACATGGACCACACCAAGGAGCCCATAAATCAACAATTGTTAATCCGGAATCTGTATGTTCCGCGAGCGTTTTATCTGTTACTTTTGTGACCATTTTATCGCCTTCGTTTCGTTATTTTTTATTCTGAATATTATACATATGAATTAAAGTCGTTAATATAATAGCCCCAAAAACAATTCCAGCAAAAAGTACTGCTGAAACTTCGATACCAATTTGAGGGATAGAAAGGAATAACTTCACCGCAATTAATGCGATTAGCAAGTAAGCCATTGATTCTAACTCCGGAACAACCTTCATCAACTTCATAATCAATGTCGCAATCCCACGCATGGCTAAAATTCCAAACATCCCACCGATTAAAACAATGACTGGATTTGTCGAAATTGCTAACGATGCTAAGACAGAATCAATTGAAAAAACAATATCCATCATCTCAATTGAAATAACAACTGACCAAAACAATGAGAATGGACCTTTTCGTCCATTACTTTTTTTCTCTGATTTAGGTTTTGGCGTTTTAATTTTTGAAAAGAAATAATGGGCTGATAGGTAAATAAGATACCCAGCGCCAATTACTTTAATTTCCCAGAAATCAATTAAAAATGTTCCAATTCCAATAATGATGAACCGGAAAATATATGCACCCCATAATCCGTAAAATAATGCTTTTTCTTGTTCTTTTTTACTTGGTAATTTTTGTGTTTGTGCAGCTAATACAATTGCGTTATCCACTGATAATAAGCATTCGATTACTGCTAATGATAGGATAATTATCCAATCACTACTTGATTCGACAACTGTTTTCCAATTGTTTAGATCAAAAAATGGTCCATATAAGTTTGCTAACATTTAATTCTCATACTTTCTTTCAATAATTTTTATAAATAACTGTAAATGATTATTATACAGCAATTACCAGATTATGCCATAACATATGAACAACAGTAACTGCCAGCTACATTTCTCGAATAGCAATCAATAATGACAGTTATGACACTTTATCTCGATTCATTAAAACAACATGTTGGTCTTGCTCATTTAACCGATCAACATGTTTTTCGCCCCAAACACACAATTTATTTAATATAGTACTCAAAGACTCACCATATTCAGTCAATTGATAATCTACTTTTGGTGGTACCTGTTCATAGATATGTCTAGAGATAATCCCATCGGCTTCCAATTCACGTAATTGTTGCGTTAACATTTTTTGGGTTATTTTCGGAATTGCACGTTTCAGCTCACTAGTTCTTCTTTTTCCACCACGTAAATGGCATAAAATAATTGTTTTCCATTTTCCGCCAATGACTTCTAAAGTCGCTTCAACACCAATATTATATGTTTTATCTTCCATTCTTCCTCCTATAGGCACTAAAAAGTTCCTATAGCACTTTTTAGTACGTTATTGTCTTATTGTTGCGTACACGTATAATCATAAATTGTAGCATTATTCCAACAAAAATCAAGGAGGCTTTACAAACTTATGGAAAAACCAAAAATATCACCATCCCTAACACTCTTAGCATTGGCTATTAGTGCTTTCGCAATCGGATCAACAGAATTTATTAGCGTTGGGCTCATCCCCTTATTAGTCAAAGATTTTGGTATTTCATTAAGTCAGGCAGGACTTAGCGTTTCATTATATGCATTCGGTGTCACAATAGGTGCACCCGTTCTAACTATTTTAACTGGCCAATTTGATCGAAAAAAATTACTCTTAAGTATCATGGCGTTATTTATCGTTGGTAATTTAGTTGCAGCATTTGCACCAACTTTTTCAATTTTATTAATTGGTCGAATTATTTCTGCATTGTCTCACGGTATATTCATGACAATCGCTTCCGTTATTGCGGCTGATGTTGTTGAACCTTCAAAACGTGCTAGTGCTATTTCAGTCATGTTTACTGGTTTAACCGTTGCAACTGTAACCGGTGTTCCTTTAGGTACATTTATTGGTCAACATACTAGTTGGCATGGATCATTTATTTTTATTAGTATCATTGGACTAATTGGTTTAATCGCCAACTTTTTCCTCGTACCAAATGGTTTACCAATTCCTGGAAAATCTGATGCGCATGGTTTTATCCGTGTCCTTAAGAACAAATATCTATTGATTACGTTATCATTAACCGCCTTAGGTTACGGTGGGACATTCGTTGTTTATACGTATATTACGCCACTCTTAGAAACTTCAATGGGTTACAGTGAAAGTGCTGTTGTTATCATTTTAATCGTCTACGGATTGATGGTTGCCCTTGGAAATACGATTGGCGGCCGTTTAGCAAACCATAATCCGCTCCAAGCATTATTAAAAATGTTTATCGGACTTGCAGTCGTCTTATTTATCCTTTTCTTTACTGCTAAAATGTCAATTCTAGGTTTATTAACCGTTATGGCCTTAGGACTATTCGCCTTTATGAATGTTCCAGGATTACAACTATACGTTGTTCAATTAGCTGAAAAATATACCCCTAAAGATATTACTTTAGCATCGTCGCTAAATATTTCTGCTTTCAATATTGGCATTACGTTAGGCTCTTTAATTGGTGGACAAGTTGTTTCTAATCTCGGATTAGGTATGACGCCACTTTTTGGGACAGTCATGGTTTTAATCGCCATCTTCATGACAATGTACTTAATTACACTCAATAAGAATGAGAAATAACAAAAAAACGGGTCACAACGAATATAAAATTCATTGTGACCCGTTTTTATTAGGCTCTCTTTGCACGTAACCCGATTCCCGTCCAACCACTAATGATTGAAAAGACAGGCGATAGTAAGCTAAAGAACGCAAATGGTAAGTAGTCTAGCGTTGGAACTCCCAACGTGCTTGCTGCAAACGCACCAGCTACACCCCAAGGGATTAAGTAATTAATCACTGTTCCGCCATCTTCAAGTGCACGACTTAAGGCTAAATTATCTAATTTTGATTTATCAAAAGCGGGTTTAAACGCTTTTCCAGGTAAAATAACTGATAAGTATTGTTCTCCAACAAATAAATTAACTCCAATTCCAGCAAAAATAGTTGCCGTAATTAATTTACCAGATGAATTTAAACGTTTAACTAAAGGTTCCATAACGACTTCAATAATATTGAAGTTCATTAGTAAGCCGCCTAACGTTAAAGTTAAAATTATTAATGACACGGTTCCCATCATACTTGAAACGCCACCTCGTGTTAACAGCATATCCACATTTGCATCTCCAGTTTTAGAAACAAATCCTGACTGAATCAACGCCGCAACATCTTGTAAACTCGTAAATGGTTTTTGAATAAATAACATAACTAACGATACACCAATATTGATAAATAACGTTGGAATAGCTGGAATTTTTAACCAGGCACAGACAAACATTAAGATAATTGGTAATGCCGCCCAAGCTGTGATTGAAAAGTGACTAGATAAAATTGAAATCGTATGATTGATTTTATCCATATTTGCTGCCATACTACCACTTCCCAAAATGAAATATAAAATTAAAGATCCTACAAAAGCAGGAATTGTTGTCCACATCATATTTTTAATATGTTTAAATAAATCAGATTCTCCAATGGCAGCTGCTAAGTTCGTTGAATCTGATAAGGGAGACATTTTATCCCCAAAGATAGCACCTGAAATAATTGCTCCTGCCACTAGTGCAGGATTAACCCCCATCGTCATCCCCATACCGAATAGTGCGATACCCACAGTTGAAATTAAAGTGAAGGCACTCCCAATTGATAATCCGATAATAGCACAGACAATAAAAACGGAAGGCACAAAGAATTGAACACTAATCAGATTAAATCCCCAAATCATTAAGGTTGGAATAATTCCTGCCGCAATCCAAGTCGCAATCAATGAGCCAATCAAAATAAAAATAAAGATGGGAATTAACCCTGTACTCATTCCATCCTTGATACCCGCGTGAATCTCATCCCATGAAAAATGACGAATTCTAGCCCATAAAATTAACAACCCAATCACTAACATAACTGGTGTTTGAGGTGATAACCCAAACTTAATTACACCAAATCCCATAATAATCAACATTACTACTAAAACACTTGCTGCTTCTGTAAACGATAATTTATTTTTCATTAGTAAACACTCCTATTTTTTAGTCGATTCTAGTATTTATCATGAAAAGTTTGATATCGAAACTGACCCCAATTTATATTTTTCATTTTTAACACTCCTTTTCTGGACAAAAAAAGTCCCTGATACAATATTAAATATTGTATCAGGGACGACTCTAGCCGTGGTACCACCCAGTTTAATTGAGAACCCAAATTCTCACTCACTAGATGATAACGGTTCTAGATATTTATCCGATGTTTAAAATAACGTTAACGTATTTGGTTAATTTATCCTGATTGGTTCGCATCAACCACCAACTTTCTGACTCCCAGATAAATGACTACTTATGTGTTAACTTTTATTTATTAAGTTGAATGAATCTTAACATGCCTAAATATCCTTGTCAATAATGTACATCTTATAGTATTTCCTTTAGAACACGATCAACTGAGAAATAAAAGGCTTCTTCCCCAGCCACATCTTTAAAGCCAGATCGTTCAAACATTCTCATTACATTTGGTTGAACTGAAGAAAAAATCACTTCATGATTTTTAGTCTGAGCATCACTATAGAAATCCTGAATAACAGCCATTGCTGTATTATCAATTGATGGTACGCCTCGCAATGAAAAGATAACTAAATCTCGTTCATGAAGTGGCTGTAGTGCCTTATCTAATCGATCCGCAGACATGAAAAATAGTGGTCCAGTGATGTAGACAACTGCCCAATCATCTTTTAATCTATCTTGTGTTGTTTCGACTTTGCTTAAATCAACATCTTCAACAACAACATCTAAAATAGAACTCTTAGCCACAAAAATAACGATCCCGACTAAAACACCGGCCATAATCGCCGTACTCAAATCAAAAATAACGGTACTTATTAATGTTAAGAAAAATAGAATTAAAGCACTTTTAAATTTATTTTTAAAGAGATACTTGATAGCTGACCATTCGTTCATCCGCCATGAAGTCACAACTAACACGCCAGCTAATGCCGATAAAGGAATCTGTGACATGATTGGTGCCAATAAAAGCATTGAAACTAATAACGCAAGTGCATGGAAAACGCCTGTCAATCGCGTCTGTGCACCTGATTTAATTGCTACACTCGTTCTAGCAATCGCAGCCGTTGCTGGAATACCACCAAAAAATGGTAAAATCATATTTCCAATACCTTGAGCGATTAATTCTTGATTACTATCTAAGGTTTTACCTGTCATGCGACCAGCAGATGCCCCGCATAATAAACTTTCAATCATTCCCAGTAAAGCAATACTTGCGCCAGGAATAATTAGATTTTTAACTGTTTGAAGATTTAATGCACCTAAATGTAATCTATCATCACTGATAACACTTGTTGGAATCTCGCCAACTGTTGCGACATCTAATTTAAATATCATTGTAATTGCCGTAGTAACAATAATTGCAATCAACGATGCAGGAATAACTTTATTCCATTTTTTTGGAAAAATAAAAAGTGCAATAACAACTAAAATTGCCATCAAAGTCGTTGCCAACTTAGGTTGAAAACCTAAGCTAGGATAACTACCAATTTTTTCAATTAAACTACTTCCGTTTGAATGCGTACCAAAAAAATTATCTAATTGCCCGAAAGCAATAATAATTGAAATTCCTGATGTAAATCCTGTAATAACAGGGGCAGGAATAAAAGTCGTTAAAACGCCTAATTTAAATATACCGGCTAACAATAAAATCACTCCGGCAATCAATGTAGCAATAAAAACCCCTTTTAATCCATATTGTGCAATAACACCCATTAATACTGCGGCCATCGCTCCAGTTGGTCCTGATATTTGATAATATGCCCCAGATAAGGTACTTATCAAAATCCCAGCAACAATGGCTGTGATTAACCCAGCAGCAGCTGTTGCCCCACTTGAGACACCAAATGCCAAGGCTAACGGAATAGCAACTGCAGCTACCGTTAAACCTGCCATAAAATCTTTAGCTAATTTTGTTGCATTATAACCTTTAAACTCGTTTTTTAATATTGAAATATAATTTGATATCATCATCATGCTCCTATTTATGTTATACATAAAAGCATAACATAAACCTTATATATAAATAAACAAGTAAACGTTTTCCAAATAAAAATGGTTAAATCTTTATAAGATTCAACCATTTTGTATAACTTTTTTCTATTAACGAACAACCATAACTGAAACGGGAGAATACTTAGCCACGTATGATGCTTGGCTACCTAAGTACTTACCAATCCCTTTAGTTATAGCTGATCCAACAACGACTAAATCAGGTTTAACGTCAGGAATAACATCTTTGACAATCGTTTCACCAGGTTCACCCTCAGCAAGAACAATGTGTACTTCCTTAACACCAGCATCTAATGCGCTTTGTTTATACTCTTGAAGTTGTTTTTCAACCTTCAAACGTTTTTCAGCTAATGTATCTTTTGTTAATACCTGAAAAACATTCAAATCATCCGACTCCAGAACAGTTACAATATGCAGCAGAGAATCATCATCTAAAGCATGACTAACCGCTTCTAAGAATGCTAATTGGGCATCTGCCGAATTATCGACGCCGACAAGAATGTTCTTATGCTTTGGTAACTCAAAACTTTTTTTCATATGAATTTCCTCCTTATTTTATAAAACTTCTTGGAAAAATTGAATGACTAAATTGAAGACTAATTGAACATTTAAAATAGTTAACCCGATTGCGGCTGCCCAACCAATAATTGATACCCAAAGTGGATTAACGAATCGTTCACCCATATATTTTTTAGAAGATGTAAACCAGATTAATGGAATCATCGTAAATGGTAAGGCTACTGATAAGAACACTTGTGAATAAACAAGTAAATTATCTAATACGCCTTCTGTCCCACCCCAAATGATTGCGGCAATCATAACGGGGATAACTGCTATGATACGTGTAACCAATCGACGGGCCCATAATGGCATTTTTAAATGTATGAAACCTTCCATTATAATTTGACCAGTCAAGGTTCCGGTAATCGTTGCATTTTGCCCAGAAGCCAGTAAAGCTACGGCAAATAAAGTTGAAAGTACAGGTGATGCAATCCCTTTGGCAATTGTATTATCACTTAATGCACGGTATAAATCACCGAATGCTTGTAATTGATCTGCATGTCCAAAGAATAAAGCAGCCCCCAAAAGTAAAAGTAAACTGTTAACAATTGTTGCGCCAAATAATTGGATATTTGAATCCCAAGTTGTAAAGCGCACAACTTTTGCAACTTCTTCTTCATCAGTTGAATCGTACTGACGTGTTTGTGCAATTGAAGAGTGAAGGTACAAGTTATGAGGCATTACTGTTGCACCAATAATACCTAAAGCTAATGTTAATTGATCATGGTTCATAACGATTGATGCTCTTGGTAAAATACCACCCATGATACCTGCTAAACTTGGTTTTGATAAGGCAACTAAGTAAAGGAAAATAATTAAAATTGATGCAATCAATGTTGCAACAATCGCTTCAATTGTTCTAAATCCTAATTTTGTTAATAATAATAGTAAGAAAACATCTAATATAGTTATCATAACGCCGACTGTTAATGGAATTCCAAAAAGTAATTGTAAAGCAATCGCTCCACCAATTACTTCGGCTATATCTGTTGCCATAATTGCTAATTCTGTCATGATCCATAATAAAAATCCAACCGGTTTATTAGTATGATCACGAATTGCTTGTGCTAAATCCATTCTTGTTACGACACCTAACTTAGCAGCCATATATTGCATTAACATAGCGATAAGTCCGGAGAAAATAACGACTGATAATAGTAAGTAACGGTATTGTGCACCACCGACAATTGATGTAATCCAGTTACCTGGATCCATGTAACCAACAGCGACTAATGCACCTGGTCCACTAAAAGCCCATAAAGTTCGTAAAAATCCGGCACTTTTTGGAACTTCTACTGATCCATTTACTTCTTCCAAACTAGCACTATTTGTTGTGGTAGTCATTTTTGGTTCTTGTACTTCTTTCGACATTTTTTACCACTCCTTTAAATTCTTTTCTTCTCAATTCCTTATTATACTCAAACTTTATACATTGTAAACAAAAAGTTTAGGCTAACCTTAAATCATTTTACCAGTTATTAAATATTGCTATATTTCCAAAAAAAGACTGCTGATATCTATTTGATATCAACAGTCTTTAGCTATTTAATAAAAATTTCTTTTGTTATCATAATACCTACTTCACAAAAATATAATGAGCGGCTTTATAACTAATATTTCTAACCTCACCAGTATTTTCTAATTTGATTTCAACTGGACCTTCAAAAGGCGCATGAGAAACAACTGTTAATTTATCACCAATGTGTAATTCTAAATCATCTAAATAAGTTAACAAATCATGATTATCAATGAATCGTTCAATCACAACTTTAGTGTTATCTTCTACTGCTTCTAAAACGAGATGGCTATCTTCCTCATAGTTACCTTCTTTGTCAGGTATCACACCGCCATGAGGACAGTGTGTTGGATGACCCAAGAATTCACTCAAATGATCAAGCAAGTACTCACTTGTCACATGTTCAAGTAACTCTGATTCACCGTCAACATCTTGTAGTTTATAATTTAATTTATAAACTAAGAAGCATTCCCATAAACGATGCTTACGAACTAAATCTTCTGCCAATAATATCCCAGGTTTCGTTAACGAAATCCCTGCGTATGGCGTATGTTCTACTAACTCTTCTTTAACTAGTTTATTGACCATTTCTGTAACTGATCCGGCCGCAATGTTCAGACTAAGCGCAATCTGTTTATTCGATATTTTCTTTTGCGTACCGCCTAATTCAAAAATAATTTTTAAATAATCTTCCTTCATAGGTGTCATATTCGATCTTTCATTTTTTGTCATTAGTTAATCAATTCACTTCCATTTTCTTAATAATAGATTTATTATATCAGAATAACGATTGAATTGTAACTTATTTTTTAGGAATACCTAACCTTTCATTTTAAAATACCTAAATGTAAGCTAAAAATCATAATTCACTGCATTAAAATAGGATTCAAGCATTTGTTTTAAGAAATGTCTTGAATCCTATCTTTTTGTAGAAGGAAAGCCGAAACCCGTGTTACCGAGAGTCGATTTTACTTGATTATTAATATATTTCGCCTCTATATCTTTATACTTATTTAGTTCTGTGAAGTCGCTTTTATATGTTTTGAATCATATATTATCGAACGACGCCCTTTGAGCGATTTGTTATCCATTCGATTTCAAACGTTTCTCCAAGACCAAATACCTCTAAATCCAATTATTCGTTCTACTACAACTTAAATCATCAAAATTCGATATCTTGATTTGCTTTTTAATGCTCAAGACCGGCACCGTTTTAATACGCCTTACTTGACATCTCTCAACGTCATTAACTTGCCGTACATTGGAAACTTAAACCATCATCTTAATTGATGTGTCCTGATTTGCTTTTAAGCGCTCAAGACTAGCACCGTTTTAAAACCTTGTTCGACGTCTCACGACGTTCACACTACCAAAATTCTAAATTCATCGGAGTAAACATCATCTAACTTGATGTGTCTTGATTTGCTTTTTAATGCTCAAGACCGGCACCGTTTTAATACGCCTTGCTTGACATCTCTCAACGTCATTAACTTGTGTTACATTTTTCAACTATCTTCAGTACTAAACATTGTCCAACTAACTTCGTTTTTAAAAACCATTAAGTGAGTTTAAAAAAGTGACTTCAGTTTTATTTTGTTCAGGGATTTCGATAGCCTTCCTTGCTACAAATTAAGTATAACACAAATGTAAACGGTTGCAACCTTTTTATGATTTTATTTTATAATTCTTTTTATTAAACATCTCTGAGTTCAAAACGTGTCCCTTTTTCATCTATTACCGCAAATAAACGCTGCTTTTTGGAGTCATCAAAATAGCCCATATCAAAAACTGTTTTATTTCCTTGTTTACCAACATCTGAAACACGATCAATCAAAAAGTGTTTAAATTGTCTAAAAATATCCATTTTTCCGTTAACGTGTTCAATCGCCGCAACCAATGTGTATCCTTCATCTAACTCTTCTTTTATAAGACTGACTTTTATGACCATATCTAAACGATATTCTCGCGACTTTGCCTTCTCATCTGAAATACTTTCAATATAGCCTTTTTGTTCCCAATATCTTAACTGTCGTGTTGAAACACCTGTCATTTTACTGATTTCACTAATACCGACAATTAACTTATCTTGCTTCATAAGATTGGCTAATGGATTATTATTCACTGTAAGTACCTTCTATCTCTAGTTTTCTAAATACTTTTGAAATTTTTTATCGATTTCTGGCAGACTTTTCTGTAATGATTTTGACTGGTTTTGTGTCCCCTCAGCCATTAACTTCAAGTAAGTAAATAAAATTTGACTAGCGTCTTTATGATATTTACTACCAAGTTCACTCGCAAATGTATATCGTTCATCCGTTAGTAATTTTGAAAATAAAGTTTCTTTTGCCATCTAGGCTCCTTCGATTGTTTTTATCATTGTGTGATGTGGAATTCCTGCGTCCATAAAGCCTTCACCTTCAACCTCATATCCTAGTTTCAAATAAAAATTTTGGGCTTGATCTTGTGCACCTAAGGTTAAGTATTTAATTCCGTAGACTGTTGAAAATCCTTCAATAAACGTTAGGATATCTGTTGCTAAATGTTGTCCACGAGCCGCTTTCAATGTTGCAACTCGCTGGACATGCCACGTTTCAGAGTCTTCGCTAAGTACACGTGCTGTCACAACAGGTTCTTCATCTTTATAACCCACAAAATGAATAGCTTCTGATTCGTTTTCAATTTCCAATTCCATTGGCACATTCTGTTCTCCAACAAAAACCGTTTTTCTAATTGATAATGCATCCTTATATATTTGACTACTTATATCTCTAGTTGATTTCACTATGAACATTTGCTCATCCTCAGCTTTCTTAGTTATCTTCGCATATAGCTTACCATAACTTGCTTTAAATTTGAACGTCAAGACCCGGTAGCTTATAATGAAAGCAAATAACTTACTATGCAAAGGAAACCACTAATGAAAAAATACGGTATATTAATAACCATCTTATTGATTTTAGGATTAGGTATTGGCTTTTTACTATTGCATAACAGTATACCTAAATCGGTAGAAACAGAGAAAAGTATTTCACAAACACCAACCTTATACATTCATGGATACGGCGGTACAGCTAACTCAACTAACGACATGATTGCCTCAGCAGAAAAATCTGGTAAGGCAAAAAAAGTTCTAACAGCAACCGTCTCTTCAACTGGTGATGTCACTTATACGGGTAGATGGAAATATACTGAAAAAAATCCAATTGTTCAAGTTATATTTGCGCGTAGTGATGCTCAAATTCCTGAAGAGGGCAGATGGATTGGTAAGATAACTGATTATTTAAAAGCATCATACGATATTAAAAAAATCAATCTTGTTACACATTCAATGGGTGGCTCATCTGCAATGTACTGGGCTGAATCTGTCAGAAAAAAATCTTCTCCTATCCTAAATAAATTTGTTCCAATTGCTGGTCCAATTAATGGGGTCCTCGGAATGGACGAAAAAGCCAATAAAAATTACTTCTTGAAAAATGACGAACCTGCTATTAAAACAGCAAACTACCAAAGTTACTATAGCAAACGAAAAAATTTCCCATCAACCGCAAAAGTCTTTGTTATTTATGGCGATGTGAATGATGGCTCAAATTCTGATACATCTGTCAGCATTGCTTCTGCCCGTTCAATGAACTATCTATTAAAAGGCCAAGTAAAATCGTATGACGAGCTTAAAATTACTGGTGAAGATGCACAACATAGTAAACTTCATAGAAATTTACAGGTTGATAAAGCTGTTATCCAATTCCTTTGGGGTAAATAGAACTATACGAAATATTAATTTTGTGCTATGATTAAGTTATGCGATGAGTCGAGTAAAATCAGACAACTTCGGTTGTTCCGCTGCGGCGGCTAGTGATTAGTTCGAAAATGGGGCATTTTTTACCTACCGCATTGTAGGTATGTCTGATTGTCACTGTTTTGTGGAATTCATACAATCTATTTACTTCGGTAAGTACCATAACAGGAAAGCATCAACTTCGGTTGGTGCTTTTTTTGTGCAGATAAATAGCCTTAGAAAATTACTTTCCAAGGCTATTATCACTATTTTTGAATTCTTATTGCTTCAACATCAAACACTTTATCAATCCAAGATTCATAAAATGGTGCTTCATGACTGACCAATAAAACATTTCCAGGAAAACGTCGGACTGCCTTTTGTAGCGCGTCTTTTGTATCATCATCCAAGTGATTAGTTGGTTCATCCAAAATTAAAAAGTTACTTGGTTTCAATTCAACTAAACTCAACTTAACTTTCATTTGTTCCCCACCACTCAAAATATTAATAGGTTTCATTGTATTCGCAGCATTAATCCCTGATTTAGCCAATCGGCGACGAATCGTTTTAGGTTCCAATTCAGGGTATTCATCTTGAATAATTTGAAGAGGTGTCATTTCTTTATTATCCCAAATTAAATCTTGATCAAAATAATTAACAACAACAGAATCAGAAAATTCAGCAGTTCCACCAAACGTTGGAATTAACTTCAAAATTGACTTAATCATTGTTGATTTACCAATTCCGTTAAATCCCTTTAAGACAACTTTTTCTTGATGTGATAATGAAAAAGTTACTGGTGATAGTAATGGCGTTTTATAACCAACTGATAAATTTTTAACGGCAAGCGTTGATGCGGATCCAGTATCTAGATAAGGAAAATCAAATTTACCTTTTACAGTATCACTTGGCGGTGTCACACGCTCAATTTTATCTAATCTTTTTTGTCTAGACTTAGCCATTGTGGCACGCGTTCCAGCTTTATTCTTTCGAATATAAGCCTCATCTTTTTCAATTTGAAGGCGTTGTTTCTGGAAAGCTTTTAGTTGCGCTTCTTTTTTAGCTTCTTTTTGCTTAATAGCTGATTTAAAATTCCCACGATATTTTGTGATTTTACCGAATGCAACATCAATAATTGTATTCGTGACATTTTGTAAAAATTCAAAATCATGAGAAATAACCATGAAACAGCCTTCAAATTGATTTAAATACTCAGTTAACCAATCAATATGTTCCGTATCTAAATAATTAGTTGGTTCATCTAATAAAATAACTTCAGGATTTTCCAATAATAATTTAGCTAAGATAATCTTAGATCTCTGACCACCACTTAATTCACTAACTTGATGGTCTTTTTCAATTGCATCTAATCCTAAACCAGTTCGAACACGGTCAATTTCTGTATCGATATCATAAAAATTTTTTGCCTCAAGTTCTTCTTGATATCTACCCGCTTTTTCCAACAACTTCTCGTCCATATTTTCAGCATAATCCGTATAGGCCTGCGTTTGTTTTTCACTAATATCATATAAACGTTGAAATGCTGTCTTCAAAAACTCAATAACCGTAATGCCTTCCGCAACTTCAGCATATTGATCTAAATAGCCAATTGTCGCACTTTTTTTCCATTTGATTTCGCCTTCATCAGGTAATTCTTGTCCAGTAATAATTTTGATTAATGTACTTTTACCAGCACCATTTTGACCAATGATACCCATATGATCCTCAGTGTTTAATTCAAAATGAGCATCCTCATATAATTGCTTATCCGCAAATTGATGGGAAAGTTGGCGAACTTCTAAAACTCCCATTGTAATCCTTCTTTCTAAAGACTAGTTATCATTGTTAACTTCCAATATTGCATTAAATACTTCTTGTGGTAATTCCATTTCAGCCTTAGAGCCCAATCGTTTATTAGCGCTTTGACGGCGTAGCATATCTTGTTTGGCAGCATTCTTTTTATCACTACTTGTTGTTGCGCTCTTACGAAGAGGCGGTACATTTGCACGCGAAATAGCTTTATTTTCGATAACTGCTTGTACTGGCATTGGGAATAATTTACGTGGAATTGAATATTTCAATTGCTCAACTAATTTCTGACCAATTTCCACAGCATCTTGTCTATGCACAACAAACCCTAGTGCATCGACTGTTGCATAGTTAACTAAAACGTCCATTTTAACAACGTCTGCTGTTTGATATCCTTTAAATTGCGTTTCCATTGTTGCATAGCCATGTGATAATGATTTTAATTGATTGAAGAAATCATAGGCAATTTCAGACGTTGGTAACGCATAATTCAATTCAGTTTGACCAGAATTGTATGACATATCTTGGAAAATACCTTTACGTTTTTCAGCTAATTTCATGATATCGCCCACTTGTTCATCTGGCACGGTCATATGAACATCTAAAAATGGTTCTTCAACATGATCAATTTCAGAAAAATTAGGGAATTGGACAGGATTATCAACAACAACTTCTTTACCATTTTTCAAAATAACGTGGTACGTAACATTAGGCGTCGTTGTTAACACCCCTAATTGGTATTCTTTTTCGAGACGTTCACGAATAATACTTAAATGTAACATCCCTAAGAATCCACATCTAAATCCTAGTCCTAAAGCATCTGACTTTTCTTCTTTATAATGGAAAGATGAGTCATTTAAAGCTAATTTTTGAATAGCTGATTTTAATTCTTTATAGTTATTATCTTTAGGATAAAATCCAGCAAAAACCATTGATTCTGATTCTTTATATCCAGGAAGTGCTTCTGGTGTCGGGTTACTTTGAGAAGTTAACGTATCCCCAATTTTAACTAGTTGAGGATCTTTTAGCCCTGTAATAACATAGCCAACATCCCCGGCATGTAGACTATCAACAGCCACCATGTCAGGTTTAAAAATACCTGCTTCTACTACTTGGAAATCAGTCGTTTGTTGCATAAATCGAAGTAAATTATTAGCTTTAAATTCACCATCAAAGACACGAATATAAGCCACAATTCCTTTAAATGCATCAAAATGTGAATCAAAAACTAATGCTTTAAGTGGTGCTTCAATATCACCGATTGGTTTTGGAATACGGTCTTTAATAGCCTCTAGAACCAAATCAACACCAATCCCAGTTTTAGCTGATATTAATAACATTTCGTCTTCATCAACGTCAGCTAATTCCATCAATTGAATTTTAGTTTCTTCAACATCAGCATTAGGATGATCAATCTTATTGATTACTGGAATAATTTTTAAGTTGTTTTCTTTAGCTAAACGGTAATTTGCAACCGTCTGTGCTTGCACACCTTGAGTGGCGTCCACCAATAAAATAGCCCCATCACTAGCAGCTAAACTTTTCGAAACTTCATATGAAAAATCAACGTGTCCCGGTGTATCAATAAAATTATATTCGTAAGTTTCACCATTAGTAGCTGTATAGTAACTACGAACCGTTCGTGATTTAACTGTAATCCCGTGTTCTTGTTCAACAGCCATTGAATCTAACAATTGACTAGACATCTCACGTTCACTGACAGTTTGTGTTTCTTCCATAATTCGATCAGCTAAAGTTGATTTACCATGATCAATATGGGCAATAATTGAAAAATTTCTAATTTGTGATTGTTTCATTATGATTAAACCTCATTTTCTAAATAATCATCTACTGTTTTAGAGTCTTTTTTATTATACGCTAAATTATCAACGTCGTAAGAAGAAGATTAAAAGCCGGTAAGAATGCCCAAGTATTTTAAAAACGAAAAAATAATGAACACAAATTTAACTAAGGTCAAATTCAGCTCATTATTTTTAATTTAAATAGTACCGTTTGCAAATTGGCTATTATATAAATCAGCATAAAACCCGTTTTTAGCAATCAAAGCATCATGATTTCCAGTTTCAATAATTGAGCCATTATCCATTACAATAATATTATCCGCATCACGAATCGTTGATAGACGATGCGCCACAACGAAACTTGTTCGGCTATCTAATAAGGTATCCATCGCTTTTTGAATCAAAACTTCAGTTCGTGTATCAACTGAACTCGTTGCTTCATCTAAAATTAAAATTTCTGGGTCAGCCAAAAATGCACGAGCAATCGTTAACAATTGACGTTGTCCTTGTGAAATATTTGAAGCGTCTTCATTCAGAACAGTTTGATAACCATCTGGTAATTGACGAACAAATGTATCAACATGAGCGGCTTTTGCTGCAGCATAAACCTCTTCATCCGTTGCATTTTCACGACCATATTGAATATTTTCCATAATAGTACCTGTAAATAACCAAGTATCTTGAAGCACCATCGAGATTGACTTACGTAAATCTTCTCGTTTCAAATTCTTAGTATCGACACCATTTAGTCGGATTGATCCCGCTGAGACATCATAAAAGCGTTCAATTAAGTTAATAATCGTTGTCTTTCCAGCACCTGTAGGTCCAACAATTGCTACCTTTTGTCCTTCGTTAACATCCAAATTATAATCTGTCATCAAAAGCTTCTTATCTGAGTAACCAAATTGAACATGATCAAAGGAAATTTTATTACCATTATCAGCAATTGGTAAGTCATCGTTACTTTCATCTTTCAATTCTTCTTCATCTAAGATTTCAAAAATTCGTTCTGCAGAAGCTACAGTTGCTTGAATCGTATTAGATAAGTTGGCAATTTGAGTGATTGGTTGTGAGAATTGGTTCACATATTGTAAAAAGGCTTGGACGTTACCTAAAGTAATTGTTCCTTGTGAAACCTTAATTCCACCAACAATTGCCACAAAGACATAGCCAATATTTTTAATAAAGTTCATTGCTGGCATAATTAATCCAGAAATAAATTGTGCTTTCCATGAACTTTTATAATAATCATTATTCTGTTTTTCAAAAATATCAATATTTTTTTCTTCTTTATTAAAAGTCTTAACAACCGTATGACCCGCATACGTTTCTTCCACTTGATTGTTCAAAAGTCCTAAACTCTTTTGTTGTCCAGCAAAGAACTTTTGCGAACGAGGCGCAATTAATGAGACAACAACCAAACTCAAAGGAACAATAATCAAAGCAATTAACGTTAATTGCCAACTAATTGAAAACATCATATAGAGAACACTGACAAAGGTCACAACACTTGTTACTAACTGTGTAAAACTTTGTTGTAACGTTCCAGAAATGTTATCCACATCATTTACAGCACGAGACATAATATCACCATTTGGATGTGTATCGTAGTAAGAAACAGGCACGCGTTCCATTTTAGCCTTAATATCTTTACGAAGTGCGTACACCGTTTTTTGAGAAATATTAGTCATGATTAATTGCTGCACAAAACTGAAAAGTGCAGACGCAATATACATAATACCAACTGTAAGTAAGATATTCTTAATTGCATCAAAATTAATTGGCAACGAGGTTACTTTCTGCCCCTGTTTCATTTGAGTGAATCCTTTAGTTACCCCAGAGAAAATCTCGGTTGTTGCGCGTCCTAAAATTTTAGGAGAAACCGCCTGGAAAATTACAGATATAATGGCTAGCACTAATACTATCCCTATTGAAATTAACCATGGTGACATGTATTTCGCTAAACGCCCAATTGTTTTCCAAAAGTTCTTAGGCTTTTCAACTGGTCGTCCAATATTGCCATGTCCACCTCGACCGCCCCGCATAGGTTGCGTTGCTTGTTTTGACTTATTATCTGCCATTACTCTGCATCCCCCTCTCTGATTTGTGACTGCATAATTTCTTGATAGGTTTCATTCGTGGCTTTCAATTCTTCATGAGTCCCTTTACCAACGATTTTTCCACCATCGATAACTAAGATTAAATCGGCACTTGTCACACTAGAAATCCGTTGTGCCACAATTACGACAACACTATCTTTGATGCTTTCATCCGTTTTAAGTGAGCCACGTAATTTAGCATCTGTTTTAAAATCAAGCGCTGAGAATGAATCATCAAACAAGTAAACAGAAGCTTTTTTAACTAATGCTCTTGCAATTGCAAGTCGTTGCTTTTGGCCACCAGAGAAGTTATCTCCACCTTGTTCAACTATGCCGTCTAAGCCATCCGCTGATTCTTCAACAAACGATTTAGCTTGTGCTATTTCTAGCGCATGCCACAACTCATCATCTGTTGCCGTTTCATTTCCAAACTGTAGATTACTTCGGATTGTTCCTCTAAAAAGAACTGTCTTTTGTTGAACAAGAGAAATTTGGTCGTGTAAGCTTACTTGGGTTAACTCATAAATTGATTTACCATCAATTTTAATATCGCCCGACTCAACATCAAACAATCGTGGAATTAAATTAATTAACGTTGACTTACCAGATCCAGTACCACCAATAATCGCAATCGTTTGACCCGCCTTTGCTTCAAAGTTAATATCTGTTAGGGCTTCTTTTTCAGCACCCGTATACCGGAAATTAACTTTATCAAATGACAATTGACTTGCTCCTACTTTACTACGATCAACTGTAATTGCATCAGGTTGGTCTTTTATCGAATTCTTCGTATCTAAAACTTCGTTGATACGTGCTGCAGCAGCTTGCGCACGAGGTAACATGACAAATACCATCGATAACATCATAAAACTTGATAAAATTTGCATTGCATACGTCATAAACGCAACTAGATTACCCACTTGCATCGACATATCTCCAATTAAATGACCACCATACCAGATAATTGCGATATTGGTTGCACTAAGAACTAAAGTCATCATGGGGAACATTAGCGCCGTAATTGAAAATACTTTACGGGCATTATCTGTATATTCTTTATTCACACGATCAAAACGATTTTGTTCATATTTATCTTGGTTAAATGCGCGAATAACACGAACACCTGTTAAACCTTCACGAAAGACAAGATTAATATGATCAATTCTTTTTTGTAACGTTTTGAACAGCGGCACTGCAAAATACATAACTGAAGCAATTAATATAATTAAAATTGGAACAGCTACTAAAAAAATCACGGTTAATTCTTTTTGTTTGTTATAAGCTAAAATACTAGCACCAATCAACATAATAGGCGCTTGGATCATCATTCTTAACATCATAACGGTAACGTTTTGAATTTGTAGAACATCAGTTGATGTTCTTGTAATTAAACTTGAATTTCCAATTTGATCAAATTCATGACTTGAAAAATTAAGTACTTTTTTGTAAATATGACTTCTTAATCTAAGTCCTAATTTTTGCGCTAAGCGTGAAGCGATAAAGACATTACCAACTGCCGCAACAATACCAATAGCTGCTACGCCTAACATGACATAACCCACCTGCCAGATATACGCAACATCGCCTTGTGAGACACCTTTATTAATCATGTCTGATGTTAATGTTGGTAAATATAAATCGCAGATAACTTGGACAATCATAAATATAAATGCACCAAACATTGCCCAAACGCTAACGCGATTTTTCATTACTTTTATCATTTATTTTTATTCCTTCCTTTTTGAAACACCAATAGCTACCCAGTTAGCCATTGTTTCATATTCTTTTTGTAACTCTTCAACAGGTATTTCAATACCTTCTCTTTGTTTTGAAAAATAATCATTAATAGTTTTCATAAATGGACTCATTAAAGAAAACATAAGTAAACTAATTTCTTCATCTGAGGAAATGGTTAGTAAAGACCGATCAATTTCACTCATAATATCAAAATCTGCTTTTAAATTTTGATGAAATGGTCCACCAAAATGTGGCTGTTTCCCACTATGATGCGGGTGGTGAGGATGATGTGGCTGCATCCGACTACTCATTTTAAAGTCCATTCGGACAAAGGCGTTTTTAAAAAATGCAGCATCTTCTCCGGACACTGTATTCGCAATCGTTTCTGAAAAAAAGGTCTTCATAGTCGTCACGACATCACCTTGATTTCGTTTTAATAATTCACCAAATCTTTTAGTTTGATTCTGTCGAATAGTATCAAAATAATAAAAGTATAAATCTTCTTTATTTTCGAAATATTGGTAAAAACTCCCTCGCGGAATATCTGCAATTTTTATGATATTACTAATTGATGCTTCAAACAGGGGTACTCTTGAGAACTCTTCTTTAGCAGCATCCAATATCCGTTGTTGCTTATCTTCATCTAAATTAAAATACGTTTTTTTAGGCATATTTTCTCCTTTATACAAAAAATGACAAGCTGTCATGTGACAACTTGTCATGTTACTAGTCTTTATTTAAAAATGCAACTTTATTTACTTATTCTTTTCTTAAAGATTCAACTGGATCAAGTTTTGATGCTCTGTTTGCTGGTAAGAAACTAGCAACCATACTAATCAAGACACTGATTAAAATACCAGAGAATACATAACTAGCTGTAACTTTAACAATCGTAACATCGAATGTTGCAACTGAGAATGCATTTAACCCAAAGGCTAAAATATACGTTACGCCAACACCAATTAAGCCAGATGCTAATCCAATTAGGAACGCTTCGGAAACAAATATACGGCGAATATCCTTACGACGTGCTCCTAAAGCTTTCATAACACCGATTTCTTTTGTTCTTTCAACAACAGATATATTTAGAACCACTAATATCATAATTGCAGAAACGAGCAATGATATCGCAGCTACGGCCGTTAAAACGTCTGTCAAAATATCTAACATTTGAGTAAACATTTCTGACATTTTTTCTTGAATTGAACCTGTGTAACCCAATGATTTAACTTTAGCTTTTATACCTGCCGTATTAGCCTTATCGTTTGTATGAAGATAAACAACATTTGGTTTAATTGTTTCATTATTATCTTCAACTAATTGTTGTAAGTCAGCGTAATTCAAGTAAACTAAACTGCTTGAACTGCTACTTCCAGATGCTTCATAAATTCCGGCAACTTTGAACGTTTTCTTAATCGTTTTTTCGTTATAAACAATCGCAATTTTAACTTGTTTACCAACAATGTTCTTGCCTAATGAATCTGCAGTTGTTTTATCTAATAAAATGCCATCCTTACCTGGTTTAGTACCCTTGGTAATGTTTGATTTTGTAATACCTGAGTTCATTGTACCCAACTGCATCAAACTAGCTTTTTTATCCTTATATGAAACTGTATTTGTACCTAGTGAAATTGCTGTATAACCCTTTTGTAGCTCATTCACATGTTTAATATTTGTTAACTTATTAATATCTTTTTTAGAAAATGATCCTGTCTGACCAGTAATTGCAGCCATTTGACTTTGTTGTTCTTTAGCTTGCGCTGCTTGGGCTTGAGAACCAGCAGCTGGTGTTGCTGTTTTAGAACTACTACTTGAAGAACTTGTTTTTGCCTTCATATGAACTTCAGTCACATTGGGATTCACGTAGCTAGTCATCGTATCCTTTATATAACTTGTTACCCCTTTTCCAAGCGATAACATTAAAACAACAGACATAATCCCAATACTTGAGCCAATAGCAACAAGTAAATTACGAGAAAATTTAGCTTTCATATTAAGTGCAGCTAATCGAATTGCAGACCATAGACTTAAATTCTTAGGCGTTTCGCCTTTAAATTCATCTTCATTAGTATGCAACTCTAATTGTTCTTGTTCGGAATCAGAAATAATTGCACCATTATCAATTCGTACAACACGACTTGAATATGCCGCAACGCGATCTGAATGAGTAACCATTAAAACTAATTTACCACGCTTTGCGATATCTTTGATAATTTCTAAGACAGCATCAGTTGTCTCTGAATCCAAAGCACCTGTTGGTTCATCAGCAATAATGACATCAGGATCATTCATTAAGGCACGTGCAATAGCAACACGTTGTTTTTGCCCACCAGATATTTGATCTGGCTTCTTTGTCATATGATCTTGTAACCCAACGTCTGTTAATAATTTTTTAGCACGTTTGACACGTACTGATTTATCAACATTTGAAAGCGTCATTGCCATAGCAACGTTATCAATCAAACTTAAATGAGGAATTAAATTAAAATTTTGAAAAATGAATCCAATACTCTTCTTATGAAAGTTAACAAGTTCTTTTTCAGAAAAATCACCAATATTTTCACCATTATACGTAATTTCGCCATCAAAATTTGAATCCAATCCACCTATTAAGTTCATTAATGTTGATTTACCACTTCCGGATTCACCAACTATTGAAACTAATTCTCCTTTGTCAAAAGAAGCATTAATGTCTTTTAAAGCCTTGAATGTCGTACCACCAGCCATATTATACGTTTTTGAAACGTTTTTTATTTCTAGAATCAATTTGTCTCCCCCTATTTCCGTTTTTATGACAGACTGTCATAATGAGCTGGTTTTTATTATAGATAATCACACTCACAAAAGCAAAGTATTTCGCTCCACCTTTACCCATTCTTTACAATTTCAGGTGTAAATCATTACACGATTCATACAGAACCATAACATTTAACTGATATTATGAAGTTGTTCTTAAATACGAATACAAAATAAAAGGGGAAGTTAATTATGAGAAAGAAAACAGCAATTATTTCGATAGCAGCAATGGGTCTTTTATTGTTGGCAGGATGTGGTAAATCATCATCTTCTTCAGATGATTCATCAAAAATTACAGGTAAAATTACTATTGTTGGATCAACTGCTTTACAACCTTTAGTTGAACAAGCAGCTGAAACCTATCAAGCAGATAATTCAGGTTTAACAATTGGCGTGCAAGGTGGTGGCTCAGGTACTGGTTTAAGCCAAGTTTCTACAGGTGCTGTTACCGTTGGTAATTCTGACATTTTTGCAGAACAAAAAGACGGCGTAGATGCTAAAAAGATTGTTGATCACAAAGTTGCCGTTGTTGGTATTGCACCTGTTGTCAACAAAGATACAAAAGTAACTAACCTCTCAAAAGCACAACTTGCTAACATTTTCTTAGGTAAGACAACAAACTGGAAAGAACTTGGCGGAGCAGACCAAGCGATTGTTGTCATTAATCGTGCTTCTGGTTCGGGTACACGTACCGTATTTGATAGTAGTATCCTTCCAAATAAAACAGCTAAACAAACACAAGAACAAGATTCAAACGGTACAGTTCAAAAAATGGTATCTTCAACACCAGGTGCCATCAGCTACTTAGCATTCTCGTACTTAAAAGATAACATCCAAGCATTATCTATTGATAACGTTAAACCAACATCAAAAAATGTTGAAACAAACAATTGGAAAATTTGGTCATACGAACATATGTATACTAAAGGTTCTCCTAACTACGCAACAGCTAAATTTATTGGTTATATTCAATCAGACAAAATTCAAAACGGCTTAATCAAGAAATTAGGTTATATCTCAATTTCAGATATGAAAGTTGAAAAAGACGCTAAGGGTACTATTGAAGAAATTAATAAATAGCTGTAAAAAATAGAACATTCAATACAAAAAGCTCATAATTATTAGATCTAAATCTAATAATTATGAGCTTTTTTATATTTAAATAGTGTTAAAGGTTATGAAATTTGTTTTATATTGGTATATTGCGCCAATCATATTAGCATCTCCATAAAAATAACATGTTTTTAAATTATACTTAAGGCCATCCGCACGTTTGGCAATGATTAATTGATTAATATATTTATTTAGTGTTTTAATCAAACCAGGTCTTTCAGATATAGCGCCTCCAATTAAAACAAGGTCAGGATCATACGATACAAGTAGATTAAACACTCCTACGGCTAAATGTTTATAAAAATCATCTACAATTTGGCATGCCTTATCATCACCAGAGTCAGATAAATCAAATAATTGTTTTCCGTTAATTTCACGATTATTTTCTGAAGAATACTGTTTGGCAAGATTTACTGGACTAACCAACTCACTGAAAGTACGATCATCATTTACATCTAAAATCATGTACCCAAATTCGCCACCAAATAGATTACTTCCGGCCTTTAATTTTTTATTCATTATTACAGAACCACCAACTCCAGATCCAATGATAATAGAAACAAAATCATCTACATCTTTAGCGTTTCCAATCCAATTCTCAGCTAATGCTGCACAATTAGCATCGTTTTGTATAGAAACTGGTACGCCTAAATATTGTTCCAACTCATCCCTAATCGGAAAATTGTGTATATAAGGGATGGCGCTAATCCCATGAATAATTCCATTTACCGTATCAACTGATCCTGGAGAACTAATGGCTATACCTTCAGCGTTCTGACAACTATTATATAAATTTTTAATTAAAGTTTTCATATCTTTCCACGTCTCAGGGGTCTCCCTCTTACCACGTGAAATGAACTGATTTTCTTTCCATTCTCCATACTTTACGGTTGTCCCACCAATATCAATTGCTAATATAGTTCCCATTGTTCTCCTTTTCAGTCATTCGACTAATATTTTTAGTATCTGATAATTATAATTTTTAATAAACGTATTAAATTAAAGAAGTTCTCATAGCACGTCTATAATGCGTCATTTTATACGGCGTTTTTTTTAATTGATTTATACATAGTTATAATTTCTTTAGCTAAATCAATATAACAGATACTCGTCATTAGCCAATCTTGCGAATGTATCAAATACAAATTAAGTTTCGTTTTTTCACCATTGGCCTCTTTTGTTAACAAAGTAGTTTGGATATTGTGCACCTTAGTTAACGCCTCTTGTGCTTGGTTCATAAAATCATCAGATTTAGAAAAATCAGACTGCTCAGCCATGCGGATTGCTTGAGCGGCAAATCCCTTCGCATTCCCCGATTCCATAATAATTCCCATTATTACAGTCATATCTTTATCATTCATATTTTTCATCCCCATTTCACTAAATTTATTTTATTCCGCAATTAAATTTACTGCTGTTTGTAATACTTTTTCACCGTTCATCATCCCATAATCTAGCATATCAATGACGTCCATAGGAATTCCAGCAGCATCAGTTTTACTTTTAATTTCTTCCTTCATATAACTGACCTGTGGCCCTAATAACAATACATCCGGATGAACACTTTCAATTTGATGGTCTACATCTGATGTTGATGTTGCAAATATTTCATAATCTTTTTTCTGCTTAGAAGCTGCCGCCTGCATTTTTGATACTAGTAGAGATGTAGACATACCAGCTGAACAAGCTAACATAATAATTTTTTTCTCCATGATTTTTTATTCCTTTCACTCTGCTTTATTATTTAATTCTTGCTCTTGTTCTTGATTACATAAATATTGATCATATTTTTTAGCGAATGGATAGTATCCGACAGCTGATATTACTAACGTTACCGCTTGCCATAAGGCCATCTTCCAACCTCCAATTAAAAATCCTGAAATAACTGCTGGCGTTGTCCAAGGTGCCGCAACACCATTTAAAGGTGGTACAATTCCGAAATAAATTACCCCATAAGTAGAGATTGCTACAATAACTGGTACCATGAAAAATGGTATAGCTAAAAATGGATTCATAACTAAAGGTAATCCGAAAAGAAAAGGCTCATTAATATTAAAAATAGCTGGAATAAGCTCAATTTTACCGATTGTTTTAAGCTGAACAGATTTAGCTGCAACTAGTGTGAAAATAACTAGTCCGATGGTTATTCCAGATCCCGTCAAGTTAATAAAATTATTATAAAATTCATTAGTAACAATATGTGCCCCGTTACCTAACGATAATTTACCAGCTTGATATAAAGCAGCGTTTCCAGAAGTATTAGGAATTAAGAAGGCTCCTGCAATTCCACCGACAATCAGTCCTCCGTGAACACCAAAGAACCAAAAGAATGATACTAAGAAGGCAATCAATATAGCCCCAATTAATGAATCTGATAGTCCTTGCATAGGTGCTGCTAACATCTTATAAATGAGATTTAACATATCTGTATTTAACACTGTCTTAATTAAAGCAAAGATTAACATAGTAACAGTTAATATAACACCAGATGGAATCATGGCAGTAAATTGATTAGCAACACTAGTTGGCACTTGTTCTGGGAGTGTTATTTTCCAACCAGCTTTAATCATTTTTGTATATGCCCAACCTACCAAAATACCTACAATAATTGCAGCCACCATTCCTTGACCGCTCAACCAACTAATGTTAATTACACCATTAACTGGCGACTGCATGAATGATTGAAGCGAATGAGGTAATTTGTCTATATTTTCTGTTATTGCAGAACCACTTAGGACCTCTTTACCAGCACTGTTAACAATACCTGCTCCATTTTTACCCATTACTCCGGCTAAAGGTGCGGCCACTTGGAGCATCTGTAACATCAAGAAAGATGATAATGCTGTCAATGCAGCGGGTAATGCCTCATATCCCTCATTACGAACATATACGTACGCGATACCAACTACCGCCCAGATAGATAAAATACCAAATGTTGTTGTATATGCTTGTGTGAAAAATGCTGACCAACCTGAATCTTTAAGCGCATCTGCAACACTTGGCACCGGGAAATTGGACAAAATTAAAAATATGGATCCTATAATAATAAAAGGTAATGCGTATACCATTCCATCTTGCAGAGCCCTTATAGGTTTTGTATTCACAAATTTCATAATTATAGGTAATAACTTATTCGTAATGAACGTGTTTGCTTTATTTTCAGTTTTATTTTCCATTATATTTTTTCTCCATTCTCTTCTAAGATATCCTTAAACCAATAATATGATTTTTTTGGAACTCTCTTCATATCTTTCAAATCATGATTTGTTCTATCAACAAAAACTGCACCATATCTTTTCTCCATGTCACCATGTGAACTAGGAATATCAATTAATCCCCAACCCAGATAGCCCACAACTTGAGCACCATCAATAAACATTGCATCCTTCATAGCCTTAATATGACTTTTATGATATTCAATTCGAGCATCATCTTGGATTATATTTGTGCTGTCCCTGTGCTCCTTGATGCCAATTCCATTTTCAATTGGAAATACAGGTAATCTATAACGATTATGCAAATCTGTAATTACATTTCGGAATCCTAAGGGATCAATATTCCATGACCACTCACTACTAGATAAATAAGTATTTTCTTCTACACTATAATTCATATATCTATTTGGTGCCTCGTCACTTGGAATTTTATCAGCATCCATGACCATTGTGCGATAGTAACTAAAGGAAATGAAATCAGATTTAATTTTATTTAAATATTGCTTATCTCTATCTTTAAAATCCATTTGAATATTATTCACTTCTATATATTTAAGTACTTCAGGAGAATATGATTGTCCGACAAATAACGAATTTAGATTTTCATAAATAAATTCATTTTGTTTTCTTACTGCAAAAGAATCTTTTGGATTAGTCGTTGCTGGATAAACTGGTGTATATGCCAACATACCTCCAATCTTAAGTTCTTTATATTGTTCATGAATATATTGTGCAATTTGTGCGTGAGCTATCATCGTATGATGGAATATGGTATACATATCGTCAATTGTTTTTTCCGTCTTGGTATATCCAGAAATATGAAATGTTTCATCAGTGAAGTATAGATTATGTTCATTAAATGTAATCCAATATTTAACTCTGTCTGAAAAATGATCAATAACGACTTTCCCAAACCTAACAAAAGCATCAACAGTTTTACGAGATAGAAATCCACTTTGCTTTTGGGCCAACGCTAACGGCATGTCAAAGTGATAGAGACAAACCATTGGCTCAATACCACGCTTAATCATCCCATCAATTAATCGGTCATAATACTCAAAACCTTTCTCGTTGATAGTTCCATCACCATCAGGTACTATTCGAGTCCACGATATCTGAATGCGATACATATTCATATTCATATCTGCAATTAAATCCAAATCTTCTTCATATCTGTTAAACTCATCAATCGCATCGTGCCAATCGGATACACCTTTATCTGAGTCACGGATATCATAAACTGATAGCCCTTTACCATCTGCCTGCCATGCTCCTTCTGTCTGCATACTTGATACAGAATTACCCCAATAAAAACCTTTAGGCATCTTATTTTCATTTATCATATATCAATCAACCCTTCTTCTAATAAATTATTTTTTAACTAAGAAATCGCTTTCATTTACTATTATATATCTTTTGTATAATAAAACAATACTTTTGTTATACAAAAGATATATGTTTTATTAAACTCTGGCTATCACTTATATAGAAAAGAGGGTAGTTGAGTGTTATAATTCGGTATTAACCGATTAATTAGTCATACTAAATATCGGTACAATATTCTCTAATTCTAAAATAGTTACATCATACCTATTTTTTTTGAGATCTAATTTTTAATAAGCAGAGTAATATACTTTTTAAAATCGCACCTAAAGTTTAAATAATACTAAATTTGACATTAAAATCTATGGGGGAACAGGGATTTATGAAAAAATATGAGTTAGTTAAAAATATAATTCGGGAACGAATACTTTCTAATATATATCCAAAAGGTAGCATTTTACCTGATCAAAAAGTATTATCTGCTAGCTTCGATGTCAGTTCAATAACCTTAAAGAAGGCGTTAGATGACTTAGCACGAGAAGGATTTATATTAAAAAAATCTGGTTTTGGAACAGTTGTTATAGGTCCCTCGACTCTTATCAATAGCGTTGATGCACCGGCAGATAATTTTGATGGATTAAGTAAACAAGAAGGACGGGACAGAATAACAAGTCACGTCATTAAGTTTGAAGTTGTATTCCCTCAAAAAGAGGTTCAAACTCATTTAAATATTAGTGCAGAAGAGCCAACATACCATATTATTAGACTCCGACTTTTAGATGGAAATCCTTTCATCTTGGAAGATACGTACATGCCTGTTAAATTAGTTCCAGGTTTATCAAAATCCGTACTGGAAACTTCCATATATAGTTATATTAAAAATACGTTAGGGTTAAATATGTCAGGTATGTCTAGAAAAATACAAGCCAGACAAGCCACTGAATTAGATATCAATTATTTAAACGTTGTTGAACAAACGCCAATATTAGAAGTAGAACAAATTGTTTGGCTTGTGAATGGTCACGCCATCGAGTACTCAAAATCAAGAAATGAATTTAATAAACGCTCTTATTTTGTTTTTGAATCAAATTAAACTGGCACACTTATGAACTAACTTACATTAAAAATAATTATCTGTACTTAATATATGTGGGTACGCAAAAAGGCATAATTCCAAAGTTATATTGGAATTACGCCTTTTTGCGTACAAAGTATTTAAATATTATTTTTATAAATTAGCATCCATGTTAAATATTATTTTTATAAATTAGCATCCATGTTAAATGTTAATTTAGATAATGTTAATCCTTCAGTAATGAATTGACCAATCATGTTCATCGTTCTTTCACGCATATCAGCAACAATTGCGTAATTTTGTTGTGTGAGGTAGTTTGTTAATTCATCCCCACTCATATCTGTAGATGCTGCATCAATATCAGCAACCATCGTCTTCAACTGTTGACGACATGCCTTTAAGTAATCAACATTTTCTTGAATAAAATGAGAATAATGTGATTCTGTTAACATCGAAACCGTACGATACATCCAATAAGCACTATTCATATCTAGTGTTAACGGTGTTTCGCTGTAACTTGGGTCTGTGTCTGTTGCATTCGTGTAGAATGGCACAAATGGTGCAAATGCTGGAACACCTAAACAGATCCACATTAATGCAGAATGTGCATCATCAACATTATTTCTCAATTGAAGAACGTGTGCATTTTGTGTTCTATTCATTGAAATAGGACGGAATCGTAAACGATCTTCATCAGCACCATGACCAAATGGATCATATTGTGTTTCATTGTAATGTGAACCTAAAATAGCAGTCACATCTTCAACACTGATTTTTTTATTTGCGTAACAAATGAATGGTAATTCACTTGAAGTTGGTTCTTGCTTAATTTCTGGATTCAAACAACGTTGACCATACCAGACACGAGGTGTGTTGTAATGACGATCTTTTTCTGTGTCTGTTCCAAAAATATGACGGAAGTTCCAGCCTGTTTTATCAGGGTTTAAATGATGCTCTTCTACATATTCACGGATACCGTCTGACCACATAAAGTTATCTGTATTATCAAAATCAATTTCTTGAATAGCAACTTGATTAGCTGCAACAGCATAAGCATCATCTGGAATACGTTGTGCAATCCAGTGATGTCCGGTAACAATTTCCATGTACCAAACATCATTTTTATCACTAAATAAGACACCATTTCCTTCAGGTGAACCGTATTTTGTAATTAAAGCCCCTAAATATTCAACACCATGTTTTGCTGATTTAATATAAGGTGCAACCATTGTTTGTAATGAATCTTCTGCTAAACCATTTTTAATTAAAGGATCGTATGCTAAAACACGTTCATTCGCATAGACACTTTCTGTTGCGCTCATTGCAACATTTTTTTCATTAATACTACTTTCATCAAAGACACCTTTGCTGGATACCTCAACATTAGGTGTTGCTGTCCAGCGATACCCATTTTCTGGTAATGGTGCAGTAAACCCATTTTTATTCGAAGTTAACGTTTCATGACGTCCGGTTACTGCAGGGTACATCAAGAATCGTTGTGGTGTAATAGGCAAAAACGTATCATCATTTCTAGCAATCATCGTTGAGCCATCAATTGTGGCCTTCTTACCAACTAAAATTGTTGTACATGCTTGTTCCATCATAAATAATTCACTCCTTCTCATTATTAAATACCCTTATAGTGTACAACTTTTATCTTCATATAAACATGCTATTTTTATATACTTTAAGAAACAGTTAAATCTAGTTTACAACTCTAGATGTAAATGCTAATATAAAGATATTACGTTAAGGGGGGTTATCATTTGAGCCAAAAAGTTCCATCATCTTTTTTAAATTGGCTAGATAGCTTAAAGAAAATTACATTACCTGATTGGCAAGATTTCCCGGAATTAGACCTTTATATGGATCAATCCGTGAAACTTGTTAATCAATACTTAGAGCCATTACACTTAATGCCTGTAACACCTACAATGGTCAATAATTACGTAAAAAAAGAAGTTATGTTTAAACCCATCAAAAAAAGATATCGCAAGGAACATTTAGCAGCAATCATTGTTATTACTGTTTTAAAATCTGCTTTTCCGTTAGATGTTATCAAGAATGGTATCGACCAAATTTTAGTCGATAACTCATCTGAAGATGCTTACATGAACTTCGCTTTAATTTTTAACGAACAACTTAAATCTTTAACCTTTGATACCAACTTAAAGCCCGTCACGACTGAAACAACAATCATTGAATTAGAACAACGAACGGCTGCAAGTGCCGTGATTAATCATATTATCAGTGAAAAATTAGTTATATTAATGAAGGAGGCCAATTAAATGATGAGTAAAGAAAAAATAGCAGTATTAGTAGATTCAGGTTCGGATATTCCTAAAGAATTTATGGAACAGGAACATATTTATATGGTCCCTATTTTAATTACATTCAGTGATGCAACTTACTTAGATCGTATCTCTATCTCACCTGCGGAAGTTTATGAACGTATGGAGACTGAGATTCCAACAACCGCAACGCCTTCAGGTGGCTCAATTAACGACGTTTTTGACCAAATTAAAGCCGATGGCTATACACATGTTATTGCAACAACGATCTCAAGCGGTTTGTCTGGTACTTATAATTCAATTAAAACATTCGCCAAATTATCATCATTAACTGTTGAAGTCATCGATACAAAAAATGTTGGTATTGGTGGTGGATTAGCTGGTATTTTAGCATCAAACTTAATTAAAGAAGGCAATTATTTTGACGAAATTGTCACAAAGGTTCAACTAGCGGTTGATAGAAGTAGTGTCTTTTTCTATTTACCAACCCTACACTATCTTCAAGTTGGTGGCCGTATTGGACGTGTCTCTGGTCTTATGGGGAATCTCTTAAACATCAAACCAATTATTTCATGTGATGAAAATGGTATTTATTATCCTATTGCAAAAGCTCGAGGCGAAAAAGCTGCACTAAAAAAATTATTATCACTCGTTGATGATAAGATTGGCGATTCTCTTCATTTCGATATAGCCGTTGCATATGGTAATAATGAGCCTTTAGCAGCAAGTATCTTCGAAACCTTAAAAACTAAGTATCCAAATGCTGAACATTTTTACTTTGGCGATGCATCACCTGCTCTTGGTGTTCATGCTGGCCCTGGTGTTATCGGTATTGGTGTTGAAATTTTAGACTAAAAATAAAGAAGCAAACCGATAAATACGGTTTGCTTCTTTATTTTTAGTCTAATTAGTTGCATACTTATTTTCAATTTGTTTAAGCATTTTTTTGAAATTTCTCTTCTTAAAGAAACTCATAAGAATACTCATGAAGGCATCATTCATTTGTTGCATCTTGCCTTTAGAAGTCATGACTTCTTTATAACTTAACAAACAACGTTTATCATCAATTACCTTAATATCGTAACTTACATCAAATTTATTACGATTGTTATCCGTTTGAAAATGATAACTTTCGTTTTCAACTATTTTTGTTACTTTTAAAGCAGCTGATTGTGTTTTTGAAAACTTTTTCGTGAACGCAAAACCCTCTAATTGATTTTTTGTTAATTTCTGACCTGTCTGATCTTTAATATCATATAGTACGGACTCCATAATTTGATCAAATAGATAATCTGCAGGCATTTTTAATTTCATTTCCATTTCCATCAGTCATTCGCCTCCATTTTTAGTCATTAAATCCATTTTGTTCTGTCATTTTTTTAAACCAGTAACCGCTCTTCTTAATTGTGCGTTTTGCTTCATTATCTAAATCAACACTAATAAATCCGTAACGGTTCTTGTAAGCATTTAACCATGACCAATTATCCATACATGTCCACATATGGTAGCCATGAACGTTACTACCTTCTTCAAGTGCCTTATGAACCCATTTCAAATGATCTTGAACAAATTCAATTCGATAATCATCATTAATTTGCCCATCTGCATTAATAAATCTGGCTTCATCTTCAACACCCATCCCATTTTCAGAGATGAAACAATCAATATTACCATAATTATCCTTAATATTGATTAGTGCATCATAAATTCCTTTTTCATAAATTTCCCAGCCACGATAAGGATTAACTTTTTTTCCAGGCATATCGTATACTGTATAAAAATCTTCAGGCATCCAGCCATTTTCACCTTCTGGTTCGGCTTTAATTATTTTCGCCGCTGCTCGCCTTGGTTGATAATAATTAACGCCTAATAAATCGATAGTATTTTCTTTAATAACATCTAAATCACTTTGATGATAGATTGGCATTAAGTCATATTCATGCAACCACTCAACAATATCTTGAGGGAAAGTGCCTTTAATTGCGGGATCTAAAAATGAACGATTAAAGAATCCATCAACAAATTTGGCTGCTTTAACATCTGCTGGATTTGTCTCATCTTTTGGATACGTTGGCATTAAATTTAAAATAATCCCAATTGTGCCACCTAAATTGAGTGAATGATACTTTTCAACTGCTTTAGCACTTGCCAATGCTTCATGATAAGCCACCTGGACACCATGCTTTAAATTACGTTCATCAGGTAAATGCCATCCATATAAATACCCACCCTCAACTGGAACAATCGGTTCATTTTGAGTAAACCATTTTTTAACGCGATCGCCAAATAATTTAAAACAAGTTTCTGCATAGTCCGTATACAAGTCTACAACTTCACGATTTAACCAACCACCATTTTCTTGTAACACCATTGGCATATCAAAATGGTAAAGGTTCATAAAAGGTTCAATTCCAGCGGCAATTAAATCATCTATTAAATGGTTATAAAAGGTAACAGCTTCAGGATTAACCTCTCCAGTGAATGGATTTGGAATCAAACGTGACCACTGAATTGAAGTCCGATATGAATTATGACCTGTTTGTTTCATCAAAGAGATATCTTCTTGGTATTTTTGATAAACCCTTGATGTATTTTCGGGTCCAACCTGATTAAAGAACTTTTCAGGGCTTGCTTGATACCAAGCATCCCAAATATTATCAGCTTTTCCATCTCCTGAAACACGACCTTCAGATTGTGGTCCACTCGCAGCTGACCCCCACCAGAAATCTTTTGGAAATTCATATTTAACCATAGTAAACTCCTTTATTTAACACAAAATCTCTTTACAGAATAACGTAAAGAGATTCGCTTTTATTTTATTTTTTTGCTGCTTCAGCTTCTGCTTCAGCTTTTTCAATTTGTTTTGTTGCTAAGATAACGAATGGTGCGTAAATTAACGCTGAGATAACCACATTAACTGCGGCTAAAACCCCACCAGCTAAACTCTTAGTTGCCAAAATCCCGCCAATTACTGGTGGTGTAACCCATGGGGGCATTACCGTTGCTGCTGGCACAATTCCAGTGGCGGTTGCAATATACGCAACAGTCACAAGTACCATTGGTGTCAAAATAAATGGTACGAACATAATTGGATTCAACACAATTGGAAGTCCAAACATCATTGGTTCATTGATATTGAAAATACCAGGAGCTGCTGATAGTGATCCAATCATTTTGTAAGGTTTATTTTTACGACCAACAATGAAGATGGCAATAATCAAACCAATAGTTGCACCAGTTCCACCTAAGTTAACAAATGAATCGAAGAAAGGTTTGTTAACGATAAAAGGAATTGTTTTACCTTCACTAAGTGCTTTAACGTTAGCTGCAATAGCAGGTGCGTTAATTGTTTGCATTAATGGATCAATCATATTAGCTCCATGTAAACCAAAGAACCATAAGAATGGTGCAATAAATGCTAATAATAATGCTGATGGATATGAATTTGCCAAGCCCATAAATGGTTCTTGAACAAGTTTGTAGAATGATGCAATAATATCAGTTACGCCGAATCCTTGGAATAATGTATTGATAAAGGCAAAGATTGTAACAACAATCATTGCTGGAAATAATGAAGCGAATGCTTTTGCAACAGCAGGTGGAACACCATCAGGCATGTTAACGATTAAATGTTTGTTACCACTTAAACGTTGGAATAATTCTGCTGAAACCAAACCGACAACAAGTGCAACGAATAATCCTACTGAAGACATCCCAGCTAATTGCAAACCACCTAAAGCGAAGAATGAAGCAACTGATACTGTACCAGCAGCCATACCATCTTTACCATATGATTTTGCAACGTTATGAGCTACTAAGAATGCAACGAATAATGACATAATACCAAAACTAGCATTCCAAACGCCTGCTCCTACACCCTTCCAGATTGGAACATCGTTAACTATTTTAGGAAATAGTCCGTCCATAAAATTTGAAAAACCTGGAATTGGTAAGTTATTAATTAATGTTCCCAGAGCACCTAAAATCATAAGTGGCATAATAACAACGAATGCATCTCGAATTGCCACCAAATGTCTTTGTGCCCCAATTTTTGAAGCTACTGGAATAAAGTGAATATCCATCCATTTTATAAATTTGTCCATGAGTAGTTCCTCCTTAAAGTTTAGTACTTATCCTATTTTTTTGTATAGATCTACTACCTCACCAGCTAAGTCTCTAAATGTAATCGCATTCATTAAATGATCTTGTCCATGAACCATTAATAAACTAACTGGTACCGGATCCCCTGAAGCTTCTTGCGTTAACATGGCTGTTTGAGAATGATGTGCTTCAATGAGTGATTTGTCAGCATCAGCTAACTTAGCAGCTGCGGTTTCAAAATCGCCTTTTTTAGCGGCGTGAATTGCTTCCATAGAATCACTTTTAGCGTTTCCACCATTAACAATCAGCCCCATGATTGTTTGCATTTGTGCATCATTTTCGTTCATATCTGATTACCCCTTTTATTTTTTATTTAATTAAGCTTTTAGCTGTTGCAAGAACTTTTTCGCCATTCATCATGCCGTAATCTTGCATATTGATAACTTCTACCGGAATATTTTTGTCAGCAACCTTTTTTTCAAATTCATCTTTCATAAAACGAACTTGTGGGCCTAACATTAAAATATCAACTGGTTTTGATTCAAGCATTGAATCTGCCTCTGAAGCACCAACTGCAAAGATTTCTGAATCATAGTTCTCTGCTTCTGCAGCCTTTTGCATTTTTGACACCAATAAACTTGTACTCATACCCGCTGAACAAACTAACATAATCGTTTTCATAATTTGCCACTCCTTTTTCTATTTATACTCTTATATACGCAAGTTCCATGCCAAAAATAAAGACCATCGAAAAGGCTTTAAGAAAGCGCTTTCGATGGTCTTTTATTTTATTTGCACACTACTAGTCACTATTACACACTGACTTTATTCAACGTATTACCCATAAAAATTTGGACAATATAGGCAACTTCATCATCTGAAATCTTAATATTATACATTTTTTCAACAATAATCAGGGCCGTTTTAACTATTTCCATCTGTAAATGATTCTCAGCTGAAAATTCTTGGACATTCTTAAACGGTTTAATTGATTGATTTTTCAATCTTGAATCTACTAGAAATGCTAGATGCATCATGATCCCTACGATAATCTCTGGATCAAGAACAATCTGTAAATCTGATTAAATTTTAATAATCATGGTTTGAATAGTATGAATTAAATCTGGGACAGAATTAACTGAATTAATACTACCTTCCAATGCATTAATTGTTTCTCGCGTTAAGTCGTTATCAGACAACATCCGCTGCAAAACTTGTAAGGTTTCATCATTAAAGATATCTAAAGCAGAAAAGAATGGCACTCTTTGGTAAGAAACCTCGACGGTACCAACAATTGCCTTCACATCATAATCGCGCATTAATGTATTAATGTGCTTTTTAAATGCATCTTTTTCTAAATATTGCATCCGAATTACTTTAACTTCGTCTTCGTTTACAATTGGCATAATACGATCATATAATCTTGCGGCGACACCTTCGCCGGTAAAACAAGCTACGATAACTGCTTTTTTCCTAGGATGCATATGGAAAAACTGCTCTTTTACAGACGATTCAAAAATATGTTGTGCATTTGCGTAAATATCTTCTAGTTCACGACCGGCAATCGCAATTCTTAATGATTCAAGCACAACTAACGTACTCGTCATTGAAACAGCTCGAATATTAATCCCTGTTTCTTCACCTAACATTGATGCAAAACTAGTTAAAGAGCCCATGTCAGTTAAAAGTAATAACCCTTTTTTCAATTGTTCCTGACTATCCAGTACATAATCTCGTACTTGATCATAAATTTCCGAAACATTTACATCAAGTGGCATATTAATTGCTTTTCCCTTTGTTGTACCAAGTAATTCTTGTGCTGTCTGTAACATAGAAGAAGCCGTTGATGCCCCGTGCATTAGCACGATGATACCGACTTTAATTTCATTTTGTTGTTTCTTAACACTTAAATCAGAGCTCAAAAACATTGTAATAAATCCAATTTCATCTAATGGAATTTCAATATCAAATTCATGTTCAATTTTATCTGCCATTTCCAGTGCAACACGAAAGGCTTTTGGATTTTTTTGTCGTAAATTATTTAAATCAGGATGAATAATTGCGACATTTTTCCTGATTCTTTCAATAGCACTAACAAGGTGTAATCCAAATGCAAATCGTGCATTTTCATTATATTTTTGCCCTAATTTATTCTGGGCTAAGTCATAAACTTCATTGGTAACCGTCCAAATATCATCTGGTAGTAACTCTTTTCGAACGCCTTCACCCGATAATTGTTCAATGTAATCTTTAAAATAACCTTTATCATCTGAATCGATTAACGTTTTAAGATTTAGTGATTTAAAATTCTGTTTATCAGTTTCACTCACTTTTTTATCAATTGTTTCATAAACCGTTGGTTTTTGATCGTTTTTTTCTACCGTTTCGCTATTTTTAAAAGTCACAACTTTTGTATTTTTTTCATTTGTTCGTTTCGCTAAACGTTCCATTAAGACATCAATTTTTTTATATTTGGATTTACCTTCCAAACGTCCTTTTTGAACATTCAATGGTAAGTCTTTTAATCTGATATATAACGAAGCCGTTTCATGCGTTCTAAAATACAAGAAGGCCTTTGCACAAACAACTTTAATATCCCTCTGAATTTGACCAATATTTGCTTCAGGCTCGTATAACATTAATGCAAGCATCGCATCTCGCTCAACAATAATATCTTGGCTCAATCTACCGACTTCTTGTTCAAAAAAATTCATGACTATCCCATAACGTTCATCAATTGTTCGTTTTGAGATAGGCGGTAATGTAATTGCCATTGGAATACGTCGATTAAATGTGCTCAAAAAATTTTCTGACGTTTCAGTCGTTGCCCCAATAATCTGTACACTCGCTTCTTTAGTAATTGAAGACTCTCCTAAAGGCCGATAAAACCCCTTATCAATAAAGGTAAAGAGCATTTCTTGTCCCTCAGGAGGTAATCGATGAATTTCATCTAAGAATAAAATACCACCGTTAGCTTTATCCATTAATCCTTTTTTATCTTGATCAGCACCTGTGTAGGCCCCTTTTTTAACACCAAATATATGCGCAAAAAGTAACTGTGGATTATTCGCATAATCCGCACAATTAAACCGGATAAAAGGCGCATCAGCCTTCACCATTTCTGATTCTAATGCAAACTGATACATACATTCAGCAAACAAAGATTTACCCGTTCCCGTTTCACCAAAAATAATTGTGTGTAGTCCTCTTGGTGGATATAAAATGGCTGCTTCGGCTTGTTGGATCATAACCTTTAATGAATCATTAGACCCGATTAACTTTTTGAAACTCATCTCTTTAACACTTTTATCATTAATTTCTTTTTGACGTGTTTCTTTTTCTTCAAGTGATGCCCACTGATAGAGAACAGGGCGCCCATCACTTTTTGTAACGTCACCATTTTTATATAAATCATTCAAATAACGACTCACATTTGCGCGATTGCAATTAAGCTCGTCTGCAATCTGTGTCGCATCCATCGCTATTTCCTTATTTTTTAAAAGATTATAAATATCATTTTTTCGATCTCCCAAGTTATCACTACTCCCTTACACGCTAAAAGAAAACGCTTACCACTAGTATACCGCAATCTTTTTTACATTTACACACTAATATTTGCTGGCTTACTTTTCTCCTTTTACACAGAAAATCATAACCTAAATAAAAAATCTTACTTTTCAGTAAGATTTTTTATTTACTCTGTAAATATTTTTTTAATTCTACAACACGACTAGCAAGTTCTTTTCCCATATCAGTTTCAGCAATTGTTTGTCTTTTAACTTCACTATCAATAATTCGTTTCACTGAAATAATATCTGTCCCATTTTCAATTGAATCCCACTTAGACGTAAAGGGTTGGTGAGCAACTAATTGTAAGCCATATGAATTAGAGAGCAGCGTATATCCACCAATTCCAGTAGTTGATTGGTAAGCTTTTGAGAAACCACCATCAATCACAATCATCTTTTTATTGGCCATAACCGGCTTGTGCCCACGCTTAACTGGTGTATGCCCATTAATTATTTTACCGTTATCTGGATTAAGCCCGAATTCTTCTAATATATGACGACAAAATGCTTCATCATGTCGTAATTTGTAATACGCATTTGGTATCTCAACTTGAACTTCTTCATCATTAATAAAGTAACGTTCAAAAGTTTTCATCGCATGTTTCCCAAATAAAGGCGATTTGGGTCCTTGCCATAAATACCAAAGTAAATCAGTTTCAAGGTCAGTAGATTTTTTAGGTTTAGCATAGCTTTTACGTAAATTATCTTCAAAAAAAGCTAATAATTCTGGTCCTGCATATGCTTTCCCTTTTAGCTCAAAGCCCTCCAATTTACCTTCTTGTGTAACTGGAATACAGCCGTGAACTAACAAGTTCCCATTATATCGTTTAAACATACTACCACGTGCCATCATAAAATCTAGATGTTCTCGTAATTTAGTCGCATGGATAAATGATTCTACTAATTTATCCATTATTTCTGACTCATCATCTGTTAATTTATACGGATCTGCCCAATCAACTGTTTGAAAACAAGTATCTTGTAGTGAATAATGTTTCCCATCGATTTCTATTTTTGACCCTTTGTTCCAAATCTTTTCTAAAATCGCACGATTTGCCATATCAAAATCAGGACGTCTTTTAATAATCTGTCCTTCTAATTTAAATTGAATAATAGCGATTGCCTGGTGTATTTTGGTCATTAAAAGTCGTTCGTCTTCTTTGATTTTTTCTTGTGCTGAATTAACTTTCGGTGAAAATGCTGGATTATCTTGATACGTTTTATCGGCAAATGTTGCTAAATGGCGTAAATTAATCCCATATGCATCTTCAACAATAGCTAAATTATTATATCTAGCACAAATTCGCAATAAATTAGCGATACATAAAGGCGAGCCAGCAGCACCACCTAACCATAAAATATCATGATTTCCCCATTGAATGTCAACTGAATGATAATCAAGAAGTGTCTTCATAATTTTATCTGGCGCAGGACCACGATCAAAAATATCCCCAATTACGTGTAAATGGTCAACGATTAACCTTTGAATCGTATACGCTGTAGCCGTTAAAAATGCTTCTGCTTGATTTAATTTAATTAAATTTTCTATTATACGATTATAATAATCTTTTTGATCAAGTTCATTGGAATTACTATATAATAATTCCTCTGTTATATACATAAAATCAGGTGATAGTGCCTTTCGTACCTTCGAACGGGAATATTTTGTTGCTGTCTTTTGTAACAACTCTATCATTCTGGCAATGGTATCTAAATACCACTGCTCCAATTCAGGTTGTGAAGTGAATTGTTGTTTTTTAGCAATTAGTTTTTCTTCTGGATAATAAATTAAGATTGCAAAGTCCTGTATACTCTCTTCAGTCAAACGGCCTTCAAAAATTTCTTGAATTTTTTGTTTAACATTTCCTGAACCATTTCTTAAAACATGTTGAAATGCGTTATATTCACCGTGAACATCACTAACAAAATGCTCCGTTCCTTTGGGTAGATTAAGAATGGCCTCTAAATTAATAATTTCAGTGACAATACTTTGTTTAGTCGGAAATCTTTTTTCCAATAACGTTAAATAATAGGGATTCATTTAAATGGCCTCCTTCATTTTATGATGCGCTTACAGTCACTATACCATGCCGGTTTGCCAATACCAATTACAACTTATTAAATGAGTCATATTATTATATATAAGCTTTTTTATAAACCAGCTACCTATACCAAAAAAGCAGACCAAAAGTTTTGGCCTGCTTCATTTATTCTTATTTAGTTTGAACAATTGCCGAAACTTCATTGGCTTTAACTGTCTCATTCAAATGATCAAACGTTATATTAGACACTTTATCCATATTCGTTAAAACGACCATCATCGTTGTTTCCTTACCAGCAGCTTTAATTGCGTTTAAATCAACTCGCGCAACTAAGTCACCTGGTTTAAGAGTTTCGCCTTCAGAAATAGTCACTTCAAAAGGTTTACCTTCTAATTGAACGGTATCAATTCCCATGTGTAATAGGACTTCTAATCCCGTTTCAGTCGTGATACTAATTGCATGTTTCGTTGGAAAGATACTTGCTACTTTACCAGCAACCGGTGTATAAATTTCGCCATTAGCTGGTTCGACTGCATAACCATCACCCAACATTTTTTCAGCAAAGGTAGCATCTTTAACATCCGAAATAGACATTAATTCGCCCTCTGCAACCGTATAAAACGTTTCACTACCAATAACCGTTGAATCATTATGATTAGCTGTAGCGCTTGATTTATCCGTCTCAGCCTGTAACTTTTCATTACTTAATGAAATAGAATCAGCCTTTGACTCATATAACTTACCAAGCTCGTCAGCAACAAATTGAACTTCAGTTCCAATAACGACTTGAATATTTGTTTTATCGATAACTTTAAACCCAGCAGCACCTGATGCTTTAAGTGCATCTTCATTAATATGGCTTGTATCTTTAACTTGTAGACGAAGACGGGTTGTACAATTATCAACGACTGTTAAATTATCTTTACCACCAATAGCAGCGTAAACAATTTGAGCTTGTCGTGCATATTTGTCATCCCCTAATTCAGGCGATAGTTGAATATCTTCAGTAATTGGTTCGCGACCTGGTGTCATTAAGTTAAATTTCTTAATGGCAAAATTGAATAGTGTGTAATAAATAATTGCCATCACAACACCTTGTACCAACAGCATTAGTGGCATATTAGCCATTGGTACACGTATACTCAAGACGTAATCAACTAAGCCCGCACTAAATGTAAATCCAGCTGTCCAGTGCATAAATGCGGCAAAAGCTAAAGATAACCCGGTTAATGCCGCATGAATGACGTATAAAGGCCATGCAACGAACATAAATGAAAATTCTAAAGGTTCACTCACGCCTGTGAAAAATGATGCAAATGCACCAGCTAGCATCAATGAGCCAACTTCTTTTTTACGTTCAGGTAAAGCATTTCGATAAATGGCATACGCACCAGCTGGTAGCCCAAACATCATGATTGGGAAAAATCCTGCCATGTACATACCTGTAGTTCCTTTAATTCCTGTATTACTCCAAAAGTTCCCGATATCATTAATTTTAGCAACGTCGAACCAAAATACTGAATTCAACGCTTGATGTAATCCGGTTGGAATTAAAAGCCGGTTGAAGAATCCGTATAAACCAGCTCCAACCCATCCAAGTCCAACCATAAACTTACCAAATGCAACTAACCAAGCATAAACAACTGGCCATGCAAATAATAAAGCTAAGGTAACAAAAATCATTACCAATGCTGACATAATGGGTACTAATCGTTTCCCACTAAAGAATGAAATAGCCATTGGTAACTTCACACTATGGAAACGATTATACATTGCTGCCGCAATTAATCCGGCAATAATCCCAATAAACACATTACTACTGATAGAACTAAATGCAGGATCAACATCTGTTACTTTTACTCCTAATAAAGCCGCAACCGAAGTCGGTTCCAACATTTTAACTGGAATTTCAAATGCAACAACACCAGCTAACGCAGCTGCGCCATCCTTGTTAGTCGACATTCCTAAAGCTAAACCAGCAGCAAATAATAATGCTAGATTACCTAGAATTGCGTTTCCGCCGGCCTGCATAAATGCCGCCGCAAACCAATCTTGTGGCAACCAAGTTCCAATTCCAACCAGTAATGCTGCTGCCGGTAGTACTGCGATAGGCAACATTAACGAACGTCCCATTCTCTGTAAATAACTTTTCATTTTTTATCCCCTTTTTTTCTTATAAAAACTATCATACAGGTTAGACCAAAAAAATTCAAATCAAATACAAATCAAGTGAAAAACGTGTATACAAGGCTTTAGAAAATAAATTAAACATCTATACCAATTTTATTTTTTAGACAAAAAAAAAGTTGCTTAATTATATTAAGCAACCAACTTTTTAGAAAACAAGCGTCCCCACACTAAATTTTCTCTTCGATATTCTGTGTCCTAATCAATAAACTCTTTGAATCATTTATTTACAAGACTTATTATGCCATGTAATTCCCCATAAAAAATATTAATATTTGAGGGTTAACTCGCAAATTTTGACATTTACAGCTTATTTACTGATATGACGGTCTTTTGTCCTTCTCGTAAGGGCAACTTCATTTAAAGTATTTAACGCTTTATTGTATTCAGGATTAAAATAAAAATCCATTGATGATAATTTAGCCATCGTCATTTGCATATTAATAGCTACTGACATGATATTAATCATATCTAAAATATCATGTTTCGAATAAATTTGTGCACCAACAATGACTTCAGTATCTTTCCTGTACACAACTTTTATAAGTATTTTGGAACCATTTTTAACGTAATCATATTGAATCTTATTTTCAATTGTATTGGATAGAACATCCAATCCGATATATGGTGCGTTTTCTTCAGTGACACCTGTCGTTGCTAAATAATGACCGAATAAGTTCATCCCCGCTGTTCCTTGCGTCGTTTCAACTTTAACAGGACTAAATAGACCCGTACAGTTATACGCCGCCACAATTGCACCTTTAATAGCGTTATTAACAAGAGGTTGATACTCTCGACGTTGGCTGACAGTTTGTTTAAATCCGGCATTATCACCTGCTGCATAGATGTCTTTATCACTTGTCTGCATGTAATCATTGATTTTAATGGTATTATTTTGATTAAGTTCAACAGCGTCTCTCAAAAAATCATTGTTAGGTTTTAATCCAACCGAAAAAACGACTAAATCACAGGCGATTTCTTGGTCAGTTGTCGAAACGCTAACTATTTTGTTATTCTCATCCACATTAATAGCATGAACATCATTTTTTAATACAATCTTTATCCCTTTTTCTCTTAAATCATCAATTATCCGATTACCAATTTCTTGATCTACGTACCGTGTCAAAACACCTCCCATAGCTTCAACTACTGTAACATCAACTTTTTCGCCTTTACGTCCCTCATAAATTGAGCTAGCTAATGCAAGCCCCACTAATCCTGCACCAACAATTAAAATACGCCTATTAGTTGGGCACAACTGTTCCATAGCCTTTTTTGATTCTTCTAAATTTTTATAAAAAACAACATTTTCATTATCTATCCCTTTAATATGTGGTTTAACAACCTTAGACCCATTAGCTAAAATTAATTTGTCATAGTTGCTGTAACTGTATTGTTTATCTGCATTAACAAAGTATAAACGTTTATCCTCCGTACTAACGTGCAACACTTCAGTACCAAGCATCAATTTAATACCTTCAGACTCTAACGCAGCAGGTGTCGCATAACTCGCTTCTTCTAAGTTATCAATAACCCCATCAAATAACAAATTAATTCCAGATGAGATATAGCTAACGCTATCTTTCATTTCCATAATAATTACTTCGGCATTTGGATCTGATTTTGAAATTGTTCTAGCGGCAGCTATCCCTGCGTGCGTTCCGCCGATAATGACATACTTCATTATTTTTCCTCCAAGCTTTGCGTGTTAATTTTTCTAACCTTATCAATTTCTAAAATTTCATTTACGACATCAGTAATAACTTGATCTGAACTAACACCAATTTCTGACATCACATATAATGGTGAATTAAATTGATCTTGGTTAACACCCATCCTATTTGTCACAATTAAATCATATTCTTTACCTTCTTGATAAATTTCTACTTGAGCGTTTAAAACGCTGCTTAAAACACGTTCCATAATGATTACGGTTAGTTTTTCCATAATTGGATCACGATTAATTAATAAGCCAATTTTTAAAACGTCATCAAACTCGAAGTTTAAAATATTCAAGATATATAAATACTGATTTTGTAGATAATATAAATCATCTGGCGAATTTAAGCCATCGAACTGTGTAACAGATTGATACGCCGTCAATAATTTTTGAATGATCTGCGAAAAGTCTTCTCGTTCTAATGATTTACGATTAAATTCCATAATTGTTCGATTATAACTAAAACTTTCACCTTTAAATATGGCTAATTTGCTGTATGAATTAAATAAATTATAAGAAATTTTTGAATCCCGTTTGAAGTAAGTATATTTCTCAATATCACTCCAAAAAAGACTAATTGCACTATTGATGGGTGTTTTTTTATCAATATCGTCATCTTTAATTTGAACATATAATTCAGAATCGTTTTTAATTAAATCAAATCCAATTAAAAAGTAATAGAACCCAACAGCATCTTCTTCAGAAAAGGAAAGTGAATATTTTTTTAAAAATCTAAAAAGACTTAATTTAACTTTACTGTATGCGAGATTATTTTTGATTAATTCACGAGAAATAGGCGTTAATGTCTGAACATGTTGCTCTTTATATGAATTAATTCGAATATAAATTTTAAGCCATAGAAAAACTCTAAGTTTCTCGTCGTCTTTCCATCCTAAGTCATATTGTTCATCTAAAACATTAACGTAATCGTTAATCGTCTCATTTCTAGATAAGAGTTCTTCGCGATCAGTGAATGGAACCACCCTAATGAAAAAAAGGTAATAAAAATAATTCAGTTGAATTTTAGTCCCAACTAATCGTCGATTTTTAATTTTTAGATCAAATCCTGCTAACGTTTCATTTAATTCTTTAATTCACCTTGTTATTGACGACCCACTGATATGTAATTCGTTCTCAAGATCAATTAAATTCAATGTTTCATTCGCATACAAATACATTATTATTTTGTATTTATACGATTCTCTTAAAAAATCAGTACTAATATTCGATAAATTTGTCGTACCATCTACTTCAAATTCAACGTTATTAGCGCTCACTTCAAAATGAACATGACCTGAAGCGGTAGCTTCCTCAAGCGTTATTTCAATATTTTTTAGGTACATTCGTAAAGAATTACCAGATATTTGGAGTAATTCCATTAATTTTTTCTTACTTAAATAACCACCATGTGTTTGTAATAGTTCTAGTATTTGGTTAAAAGTTCTTTCCTGCCCATCTAAAAAATCTTCCATATACATAAAAAAATCCCCAGCTTCACTTGACCACTTACCCAATACGATTAAAAAGGCCAATTTAATTTAATTCTATTAATATGTTACCGCGAAAAGTGATAAATTGGTATTAATAATTTTATTTTTAATTTTATTTAATTTACCCCTTGCATTTTCGGTATATACTTGTTATATTAAATGAGTAACCTAATCAATAAAACTTATTCAGTACCTCCCCCAAGGACTGAATACCAAAATCAATCCCCCAATTGATTTTGACTGTTTTACCCTTTTCGACACTGTAACTTATGTTACGATGTCGTTTTTTTTTGCCTAAAAATAAGTATTTACTCTTTCAAAACCTAACTTTATCAATGCTTATACGCTAAATATACCTAACTTCTTTATTCTCTTTTATTTAACATAATTTCGTCACACTTTCTTCATAATTACTTGTTATTATATAAACATACCTTAATTAAATAACTTTTAACTTTAATTTGTTCTCCCAAACAAATTAAAATGATAATTAATTTCTTCCCGAATATTAATTATCCCTACTCCTTTTAATCCATTACCTCTCCCAGGTAGTGGATTTTTTTTATTGGCCTTGCATAATTTCAATGATTGCTTGATAGTCTGAACCTGGCGTCACTATATGAACACCATTAAAAAGGTTTGATAACGATTCAATTAAATTTTGCGAAGCTGCAATACCGACCTTACGTTCATCATTTTGCAACGCCGCTTGTTTCAATTCTGCCATAAACTTATTTGGTAGTTCAATACCCTGAACGTTATCTTGAATAAATTGAGCACGCTCAAATGAAAGTATCGGCATTACACTGATAAAAATAGGTATAGCCACTTCATTAATGGTGATCCAATCTTTTAATCGCTGAACATTTGTCATATCAAATACCGGTTGCGTGATAATATAATCTACTCCTGAATGAATTTTTCGATTAATATCTTCAAATTCAAAATCTAAATTTATCGCATTAATATTAAATGCCCCACCAACTTTAAATTGTGATTTACTATTTAATTCACGATTAGATGGCGATATTCCTTGATTCATTTTTTTAATTGTTGTAATTAATTGTTGCGATGTTAAATCATAGACATTTGTGGCACCTTGTATTTTTGTAGGATTCCCTTTAATAATCATTAAATTATTTAAACCAACAGCACTTAATCCCATTAATTTAGATTCTAATCCGACTAAGTTGTAATCCCGTGTTGTTAAATGTAGGATTACTGGAATCTGTTTTTCACTAAGTTTATATCCCAATAATATATTTGAAACGCGGGGCATCCCTAAAGGATTATCCGTAATTGATAATGCGTCAATATCTAATTTCATTAGTGCGCTAGCACCTTTAAAAAAATTATCCAGATTAAGCGTGCTTGGCGTATTCCACTCAACTAAAACCGTTTTGGTCATTTTCACTTTCTCTATAAAATTCAAAATACCTTCCTCCAAATCAAATTTCATATCACCTTACAATGTTAATTGTAAACTAACAAAACTGTCACATGCCTATGTTTTAATAAATAAAGCCGTATACTATAAATATACACACAAGATACTTTGTGTGTAACTTAATTCTACTATAAAAAAATACGATTATATTTTAGTTTAATTTTTCATCTAGATCTAACCTACTCCCCCCAGAGTCTCGAATAGATTAGTATTTTCTCACCACTACTTTTAAAAGTAGTGGTGTTTTTTTTACATTTATAGTTTTTCTTTTTAACGTCATATTTTCTTCACATTTACTTGTTAGAATAACTTCATACCTTAATTAATAACTTTTAATTTTAATTTATTTCCCCGAATAAATTAAATAAGATGATCAACTTTCCCCGAAGTTAATCACCCTTACCCTTTTCCGACATTGCCTCCCCTTGTAATGTCGGTTTTTTATTTGCGTTCTATTTCTAGTAGTTGCTTTTTCATATTAATCCCACCGCGATAACCCCCTAAGCTGCCATCTTTTCTTAAAATACGATGACAAGGTATTACAATTAATATAGGATTACGACCAACTGCACTAGCAACAGCGCGAATTGCTTTAGGATAATCAACTTCTAAAGCTAACTCAGAATACGTTCTCGTTTCACCGTATGGAATAAGTTGAAGTTGTCCCCAAATTTCTTTTTGCAGCATCGTCCCACTCAAATTAAAATCAACGGGGATCGTAAATTTTTGAATTTCATGGTCAAAATAGGCTTGTAGTTCTTCAATTATACTTTTAAAAATCTTGTCATTCTCTTCGAATTTAGTTCTTGGATAAAATATTTCAATTTCACTTCTTAACCCATTAGGCGACCCAACAAAACTCAATCCTTTATCAGTCATCCCTAGCCAAAAATAATCCGTGCCATTAAACCAATTCATTAAGTACATGTCAAAATCTCCTATTCAATCCCAGACAAATTTGCGCCATGAACTTCTGCGATATTATATACGATGATAAATGCATTTGGATCAATCGTATGCACCTTATTTAACATTTGTTGATAATTTTGATTTTCAACAATAATCATCAACATTTCTTTGCTTTCACCTGAATAACCACCTTTAGCATCAAAGATTGTTAGACCTCTATCTATAGTTGTATTAATATCTTCTTTTAATTTTTTTAATCCCTCTTCTGTACTCATCACATATAAAACTTTTTTACGGTCCAATCCCGTTTCAATATAATTCATAATTAAATACGTGATTATTAAAGAAAAAATCGCTAAAATAAATGCTTCAGAACCCGAGACAAATATATTGAAAAAACACACAATACCATCAATTATTAATAGACTGGTTGCAGGTTTAATATTGAAATATTTTTTGATTATTAGTGGTGGAACCGTTGTTCCACCACTGGATGCATCAATTCGATAGAGAATTGATATTCCCACCGCAAAAACTGCGCCACCGACAATAACAGCTAATAATCTATCCTCGACAATATTTATTTGAGGCGTAATCGCTAAAAATAACGGTAATACAAAACTACCAATCATAATTTTTTTAGTCGTTGAACGCTCTAACATAAAATAAGCCAAGATCAATAGCGCCATGTTAATGCTCAATAATACAATCGAAACGTTCCAATTAAAAGCTGTTTCTAAAAGGATTGCAATACCAGTTGCACCACCAACCGCAACTTCTTGTGGTGCGTAGAAAAAATTAATACTTATTGCAATCATTTCTAACCCAATTAACATTAATAAAAATTGAATAACTTGTGGTTTCATCCTATTTATCATAAAGGCCCTCTTTCTGTTCTAAATTTGTAACCCCTTACTATTTAGCATACCGAATTTTATATCATAAAACAAATTTTCGATTTATGGCACAAAAAAAGCATCTCTAAACAGAGATGCTTTTACTACTTTATTCGAAACTTTCAGTTGTCATTGAAGCTTTGTATAAATCAATAACATCATTTACTGACATATCAACATAAACAGCACTATCTAATTTTCCAACTCTAACAGCTGATTCAGCCATTACTTTAAAGTTTGTTTCTTCATTGATGTCAACACCGGGTAACGTTGTTGGTACACCTAACGATTTAACCCAGTCATAAACTGATTGAATAGCTTTATCAGCAACGACTTGGTCATCATCATCTTGAATATGCCAAACATTGCGACCAAATTTAGCAAACTTAGAAACCGTATCCGCAGATAAAACGAATTTCATCCAACGAGGTGTTATAATACCTAGCCCAACACCATGAGTAATATCGTAGTACGCTGATAACTCATGTTCAATAGAATGGGATGTCCAGCCATCTTGATAACCTAATCGCATAATACCATTTAATGCCATTGTTGATGACCACATTAAATTAGCACGAGCATCATAGTTATCAGGTTCCGCAACTGCAATTGGTGCCCATTTAATAACTGTTCGCATGATACCTTCAATCATACCGTCAGAAACATCATTATTTTTTTCTTTATCAAAGTATTGCTCTGTCAAATGAGAGAAAATATCAATTGAACCAGCAGCAGTCTGCCATTTTGAAACACTCATTGTTAATGCTGGATCCAAGAATGAAACAGCTGGTGTTTTGGGACCAAAACTACCTATTTTTTCATTTGTTTCTGGATTTGAGATAACTGATCCAGCATTCATTTCAGTACCAGTAGCTGCTAACGTTAAAATATCGACAAAAGGTAATTGATCAATTTTGAAACGTTTTGAGGGGTCTAATGATAAATCCCAAGGATCTCCTTCATAAAATGCTGCTGAAGCAATCATTTTTGAAGCATCAACAACAGAACCACCACCGACAGCTAAAATAACATCAATTTTATTTTCTTTAGCTAACTTTTGACCTTCACGAACTGAACCCACTTTAGGGTTTGGTTCGATTCCTGCTAATTCAACAACATTTAAATCACTCAAAATTTTCTTTACTTTGTCATATAAACCTGAACGTTTAATTGATCCACCACCATATGTTAATAATACATTGGGACCAAATTGTGCAACCGCATCATGTAATTCTGTTTCGATACGATCTGAACCAAATCGAATATCAGTTGTATTTTTAAATTGAAAATCTTTCATAAATATAATCTCCTTTGTATTTTGAAGTTATAGTCAAAGTTATTTCAAATGAACAACTACATTATAACCCCTTTAGGCGATGTCATTCCAATACAAGCCTTTACTAAAAGAAGATTCACCATTTTACTGGTGAATCTTCTATAAATATAAACGATTATTGTGTGACTCTTTTAGCTTCATCTTTTGCATGAATCATGCTTAAAATTTTTCTTGAAATTGGTCCAACAATAATTAGTTGTAACGGTACCGCAACAATAATATTGTGTCCAACAGTAGAAAGATAAGCAGACCAGAAATGAGCAGGCATACCACCTTCAATAAGTAACCCATAAAGTGACATAAAAGCGACCATTCCACAAATCATCATTCCTGAGATTGCGAGAATCATTTGCCACATTTTATCATGATTAAGAGGTAACTTATCAGCAATTGCCATCGCAATTTTACCGACAACTAAAACATCTAAGATAAAAGCAACAATAAAACCAGGAATGAATCCAAGTAATAACGTCACAAGACCTAGTTTTCCGACTAATAATAAATTGTATGCACTCATAACGAAAACCATCATCGAGCACATTAATGTTGTAAAAATAATTCCTTCTTTTGCATTTGTTGGCATATATCATTCTCCTTAATAACTTTAATAAAATATAATGTTACACAAAATAACTCACTGTCATAAGTCTTTTTTTTGAATATTAAAGCATTCTCATTGTAAGCGATTAAATCGATTGATTGTGCTACCAATTACATTACGTTATACTATATCCATAACGATTAAGGGGAGATTTCTATGTTAATTGCACTTATATTATCTTGGATTGTTGCACTTGAACACTTATTTATTATGATTCTTGAACTATTTTTCTCAACTAGTTCAATCGCTCAAAAAGCCTTTGAATTAAGACCAGAATTTTTAAATCAGAAAGAATCAAAAGTATTAATGGCTAATCAAGGGCTATACAATGGTTTTATTAGTATCGGTCTAATGATTGTACTTTTCATTCTAACTGGTGCTGCGCTTAAATCAATGTTGTTGCTTTTTACAGGATTTGTTTTTATTGCTGCTGTTTTTGGTAGTTTAACATCTGCAAAAAAAATAATTTTAGTACAAGGATTACCTGCATTACTGGCCTTTATCGCAATTACTTTAGCTTTATAGACTAACTAAAATAACGTTAATCATTAAGATTAACGTTATTTTTTTACGCTATTTAATTTTTAACGCTTCAAGTTGAACCTCAATATCAGCTAATTTAACATCAGCCTCTAAAAGAGATGCAGCAGTATAAGCACTTTCGATTAAAGCTGTATCGTACAGATGAACTTTTTTATCTGTGAATTCCATGACCATATTTAAATTCATCTTAGCACTTCCTAAATCATAAAAAGCTAACAACTCATCGGCACTATTTTCGTCAAAAGCTGCTTGGATTTTATCAAATGATGTACCAACTCCGTTATCATCAGTCCCACCAGCTGTTGTGATTGAGACACTTGCTGCAACTTGATCTAATAGTCGCTTGATACCTTCTGCAATTTCAGGAACATGCGATACAATTACAACCCCATATGTCATACTAGCACCCCCGTTTCCAGTAATGCCTCAAATAAATAGCCACTCGACATAGCTCCTGGATCAACATGACCGACAGAACGTTCTCCGAGATATGATGCACGTCCCTTTGTTGCAACAAGCTCTTTGGTTGCTTCAACATCTGCTTGTATTTTTTCAACTGTTATTTGCTTCATTTTAATATCCCCTAAAACTGGATTCCAAACATCAATCATGGTTTTAGCTCCAACATCTGAATCACCGCGTCTTTTAATACCATCTAGTCCCGCAGCTATTAATTTAGCTGGATCATTTGTTTCTTTACTTAATTTAGACATTTCAATAAAAGCCGTTCCATAAAGTGGCCCAGAAGCACCACCAACAGATTTAATAAAGGCCATTGCGACACTTTTAAATAAGTCTGATAAGGATTCAAATTTTTGATTTTTTAATAAATCTTGAATTGTTTCGGCACCACGAGCCATATTATTTCCGTGGTCTCCATCACCAATTGGTGTATCTAGCTCACTCAAATAAGCTTTATTTTCACTTATTTTCTCTGAAAAAATCTGGAACCATTCTGTTGTATTTTCAATTGTTAGCATTTTATTATCTCCTCTTACCAAGCGATTGTATCTACCGTATAATTTAAATAAGAAAGCCATTTATCATCTTCAATTTTAAATAATGTCAAAGAAATTCCAGCCATATCTAATGATGTCATATAATTACCGACCTTTGTAAATGCGACATCGACTTTTTTATTATTTAATTGATCAAGCGTATCGTTCATAAAAATATATTGTTCCATTAACGGTGTTGCTCCTAATCCGTTAACTAAAACGGCATATTTATCATCAGATTTCATATCAAATGCAACTTTTAGTTTACTTAGTAACTCTTCAACCAATTCCTTAGAAGGTTTTAATTTTTCACGACGATATCCGGGTTCACCATGAATTCCTACGCCATATTCAACTTCATCATCTGCAAGTTCAAATCCTGGTTTACCAACTTCTGGGACGGTCGCACCACTCAATGCAATCGCAATTGTTTTAATATTTGGCATCACTTTTTTAGCAAGTTCATCTATTTCATCTAATGTAGCTCCTTGATCTGCAGCAGCACCCAATATTTTATGCATGAACACTGTTCCCGCAACACCACGTTTTCCTTGTGTATATAGACTATCTTCAACTGCAATATCATCATCTACAACAATTGATTTCACTTTAATTTCATCTATTTCAGCAAATTCTTTGGCCATATCAAAATTCATGACATCGCCGGAGTAATTTTTCACAATACAGAAAACACCTTTACCGTGATTAGCAGCTTTGATTGCTTCATAAATTTGGTCTGGCGTGGGTGAAGTAAAAACTTGTCCAGCAACTGCACCTGACAACATACCGGGACCTACAAAACCAGCATGGGCAGGTTCATGTCCACTTCCACCACCACTAATGAGTCCAACTTTATCTTCCATCGATGCCACATCACTTCTAACCATAGCTTCCGTACTATCAATTTTACGTAGGTATTGTGGATAAGCCTTAACTAACCCATTAACCATTTCACTTACAATATTTTTTGGATCATTAATTATTTTTTTCATAGTATCCCCTTTTCTGTCTGTTTTAGGTACTTCTCCATTATATTGCAAACGTTTACAAATAACCAATTAAACTAGCTTTTATTAATAATTCCATGACCATTCAATTCTCAAGACACAAAAAAAGAGTTTCCAAAATCATAACGATTTTGAAAACTCTTTTTGAAAGAACTAAATAATAAATTATTTAGCTGCGCTTGTACCGAACCATTCAATACGATCTTCAACAAGATCAGTGATTGCTTTTGTACCTGGTGCAAATAATTTACGAGGGTCATAACCTTTACCTTGTTGGTCTTTACCTTCTTCAATATATTTACGAGTAGCAGCAGCGAATACTAATTGACATTCAGTATTAACGTTGATTTTTGAAACACCCATTTTAATAGCTTTTTGGATTTGGTCTTTAGGAATACCTGAACCACCATGTAATACAAGTGGTTGTTCGATTACAGCAGCTAATTCAGCTAAGCGATCGAAGTTTAAACCAGTCCAGTTAGCTGGGTATTGGCCATGAATATTACCAATTCCACAAGCTAAGTAGTCGATTCCTGTTGCAGCAAGTTCTTTAGCTTCGTTAACGTCAGCTAATTCACCAGCTCCGACAATTCCATCTTCTTCTCCACCAATTGAACCAACTTCTGCTTCAACTGAGATACCTTTAGCATGTGCTAAAGCAACGATTTCTTTTGTTTTTTCTAAGTTTTCTGCAAATGGTAAATCATGACCATCAAACATAACTGAGTTGTAACCAACTTCGATACATTCTTTAGCAGCTTCAAAATCACCATGATCTAAATGCATAACAACGGGAACAGTGATACCCATTGATTTAATAGTGTCTTGAACAAGGTGTAAAGCTAATTCATATCCACCCATATATTTTGCAGCACCCATTGATGTTTGGATTAAAACTGGAACACCTTTTTCTTGGGCTGCAGCAAGAATACCGCGAGTCCATTCTAAGTTGTTTGTGTTAAAAGCACCAACAGCGTAATGACCTTCACGAGCAGCGTTAAACATACTTGTACCATTTACTAATGACATTTGAAGTCCTCCTAGATAAATTACAATACGTCTGTATTGCATTTTTTAATACAGGTACATTTTAGCACATTTAATCATCAGATAAAACTTTCATTTTTTAAATAAAACTAATTATCAATAATTTTAATATAAAGGCAACCGTTCATCATTGATTTAACAGACTTACACACTAACATCTTCAAATTTAAATTCATTGATATTAATTAAACCCATATCAGTTATTTTCAATTCCGGTATCACCGCTAACGACATAAAGCTTAATGTCATCACAGGATCCACCGTATCATTAATGCCGAGCTCTCTATAAGCAACTTTATTAAATAGTTCAAGCTGTTCTGATATCCATTCTCCAGATTGGTCACTCATCAATCCGCCAATTGGCAATGGAATTGATATTAAAACTTTGTTATCTTTTGTCAGGACCATCCCACCTTGAATATCTTTCAAAGTCTCAATTGCCAACGCCATATCTTGATCATTAGTTCCTGTTGTAATTAAATTATGTGAATCATGTGCAATAGAAATAGCAATTGCCCCATGTTTAATACCGTAATCTTTCAAGACACCCGTGAAAATATTTCCCGTTTCATGGTGCCGTTCAATAACTGAAATTTTAGAAACTGGAATACTTGAATCGTAGATAAAATTACCTAGTTCATCACGACTAACATTAATTTCTCTATCTATTGTAATTGCTTCGTTAGGAATTACTTCAATTGCATGAACTCTATTACTTGTTAGAGGCAGAACTAATTTTTCTTGACTAAAGTTAGCTAAATGGACTGACGATTGGACACTATCAATTGTATAGCTTTTAGTTTCTAGTAAATATTTTCCCTCTTCAGCAACTTTTTCACCAGCAATATAGACACTTGAAATTAGCATATCCGTTAAATCACTAATAATTGTTAAGTCTGCTCTAAGTCCAGGTGCAATAGCACCTCTATCTTTAAGCTCACAACACTCAGCGGTATTAAGTGTCGCCATTTGAATGGCAACTAAAGGATCTATACCTTCTTCGATACAAATTTTCAAACTATTATCTAAATGACCCTTTTCAATAATTGTTTTCGCTTGGACATCATCTCCACATAGAATGGCCCTTCTAGAATTAGTGGTTGTGACACCTTTTAATAGTGTTCTTAAATTATGCGTGACAGATCCTTCACGTAGGAAGACGTACATACCACGGCTTAATCGATTTTGCATTTCTTCAAGGGTTGAGCATTCATGATCATTTTGAATTCCTGCGGCAATATAGGCATTTAAATCTTTGTCATAAACTTGAGGACTATGCCCATCAATTCGTTTATTTAAATTTTTTGCGACCAGTAATTTATCTAAAATATCACTCTCAGCATTAATCACACCAGGGAAATCCATAAATTCAGCTAAGCCACTTGTCTCATTATTCGTGAGTGGTTTAATCATGTCTTTGGCCGAAATAACCGCTCCAGAATTTTCCATTTTTGTTGCTGGAACGCATGAAGGCAGCATGTATTGGATATTAAGGGCTGTTTCTTTAGCTGCATTAATCATATAGTCGAGTCCAACTAGGCCCGCTACATTCACAATTTCATGTGGATCTGCCATGACCGTTGTTGTCCCATGCGGCGTTATTAAACGGCCAAACTCTTCTGGTCCAACGTAGGCAGATTCTATATGAATATGTGGATCAATAAATCCTGGTGAAATATATTGACCATGAACATCAACCGTCTTATCCCCATCATATTGGCCACCGATTCCAGCAATAAGGCCATCAACAATTGCGACATCCCCAGTCATTACCTGTGCATTATAAACATCAATAATTTTGCCATTAGTTAAGACTAAATCAGCAGGAATTCGGCCAGCAGCAACATCAATTAACTTCTTTAAATTTTCTTTTTCCATCATAACTCCTTATCCTTTAAGAGATGATATCTTAATAATTGGATCAACTATTTCTAAAGCGACACAATCTACCATGCCTAAATCAGTAATTGCCAAATCTGGAATTGCCGTAATTGGTAAAAATGACATATAAAATATTGGATCAGGTAAATCACTACCCATTAAATTTGACCCTTTTCTTAGCGCAATTTCGCCAGTTTCAATTTCACTTGGTAATAAGTCGCTCATGATACCACCCACAGGTAATGCTAAAAATGAAATAATTTTTCCATCAATAACAACAATTTGACCACCGCCTGCTTTAATTAATTCATTTGTAGCAATCGACATATCATTTGCATTGACACCCATAACGACAATATTATTATCATCAGGTGCAGAAGATGATGCCATTGCCCCTTTTTTCAAGCCCCATCCAGATGTAAATCCAAGTGCCTGATTTCCATTTTTACCAAATCGTTCTAATACAGAAACTAAAGCGACATCTTTTTCTGGACTAGGTTGTACGATATTATTTTCTATCGTTAATTCAACATCTTTTCTTTTTCGAACAAAAGCACCCTGACTATTAATTGTTTGGACAGTTGCCATTCCTACTTTTTCATTAACTTTATATTCAAAATCTTTTTCAGAGGTTAACTCATGCTTCAACTGGCCTTTAAATAAATTACTTCTGATTGGTGCAATCAACATTTCACTTATTTTTTTATTTTTGGCAACAACTTTGCCCCGACTAATAACCATTTCTACATTAAATGAACTTGGCTGATCAACAATCAATATGTCAGCAAGTCTTCCTGGCGATACAGACCCAACTTGATCATCAATTCGATAAGCTTCAGCACTATTTATTGTTGCCATTTGAATTGCTGTAATTGGTTCTACACCTGCTTGAATAGCTAATTTAACAAGGTTATCAAGATGTCCTTTTTGTAAAATATCAGATGCAGTTACATCATCTGTACAGAAACTAACATGTCGTGCAATTGCTGGATTAACTTCAGTAACTGCTCGAATATTTTCTGCCAAGAAATGTGTAACGGATGATTCCCTGATTAAAATATTCATCCCATTCCGTGCTTTTTCAACAAGCTCCTCATGACTATAACTTTCATGATCTAAGCGAACACCACTTGCTAAATACTCATTCAATTTCAATCCGGTTGCCATTGGTGCACAACCGAAAATGGGTTGGTGATTATTTTGTGCGTGAACCAACGTTTTTAACGTATCTTCATCTTGTGTTTCAACAGCTTCTCTAACCGTTTCCCAGATACCGTAACATTCTGTCCATTTTTGAATTGTTTCTTGAACATCTGAATCGATGTTAAAAGCAATTGTTGATTTTGGAATTGTATATGGTGTCTTATATGGTGCACCCCAAAATAAATTAAGCGGTAATTTTTCTACCTCTTTAAAAACTTCTTGAACACCTTCTAGTCCGGCAACTGATATTGTTTCATCTAAACCAGAAATAATACTCGTTGTTCCAAAAGGTACAACAGCATTAGCAAAACTTGTCATACTCATTTTGCTACATTCAACGTGAATATGTCCGTCAATTAATCCTGGCGTTATATACTTTCCAGTTGCATCTATATGTTCCGTATCATTGCCGATATAAGCTTCAATATTACCTATCGCAACAATTTTCTCTTTATAGATAGCTACATTTGCTTGATAAATCTCACTTGTCATAACATTAACTAACTTGCCATTTTCGATTACTAAATCTGCAGGAATTTTTGCTGCACCTGCAGAAATATAGTCTTTTAACTGTGCTAACGTCTGTGTCATTTAGTTATCCACCCATCAATTTTATATGTTATTGAAGAATATTTAATACGTAAAGTAAGAATAGGAATACAAAGAACAAGATATACATTACAGGCCCGATTTCTTTTCTACGACCTGCTGCCATCATTGTAATTGGGTATAATACGAAACCAAAGGCAATACCATACGAGATGTTGTAAGTTAAAGGCATTCCGACAACCATTAAAAATGCTGGTACTGCTACTTCAAATCGACCCCAATCAATACCCTTTAATGATTGTGCCATTAAAATACCAACAACGATTAAAACGGGCGCCGTCACTTGTGATGTCACAACTGTCAGAAGTGGTGAAAAGAATAAACTTAGAACGAACATAAACCCGACAACTAATGATGTCAGTCCAGTTCTTCCCCCAACTGCAATTCCAGCTGATGATTCAACATAAGCAGCAGTTGGTGTTGTTCCCAGAACAGATCCGGCTAACATTGAAGCAGAATCAGATAATAACGCGCGACCAACTCGTGGCATTTTATTATTTTTCATAAATCCTGCTTGAGTAGCTAACCCGATTAAAGTTCCCGCCGTATCGAAAAAGGCTACCATCAAGAATATTAAAACAACAGACCAAAGTTGAAGTGAGTTAATTTTATGTAAATTTTCAACCCCTACTCCAAATGTTGGTGCCAAACTTGGAACAGAAGAAATAATATGTGTTGGTAATTTGATAAGTCCCATAACTAACCCTAAAATAGTTGTCGCAACCATTCCAATAAAGATTGAGCCAGGAATTTTTTTAGCCATTAAGATAACAATCACAACGAGTCCAAAAATTGTCAGCCATGTAGTTGGCACCGTTAGTGAACCAATCGCGACCAATGTTGATTGGTTTCCAATGATAAGTCCACCTTCTTGTAATCCAACAAAAGCGATAAACAACCCAATACCTGCGGCCATTGCTAATTTTAAGTCATGTGGAATTGCATCTATCACAATTTCACGAATTTTAAAGAACGTAATAAGCATAAAGATAATTGAGGCAACCACAACACCGGCCATTGCCGTTTGCCATGGAATACCCATTCCAATAACAACTGAATAAGTAAAGAATGCATTGTCACCTAATCCTGGAGCAATTGCGATAGGATAATTAGCTAAGAATGCCATCAAGAAACAACCGAACGCGGCAGATATTGCTGTTGCTGTAAACACAGCTCCTTTGTCCATACCCGCAGCGCCCAAAACTTGAGGATTAACGAATAATATATAAGCCATAGATACGAAAGTTGTTAATCCAGCCATTGATTCACGTTTAACCGTTGAACCTGACTCATTAATATGAAATAACCGATCAAAAATACCTGATTTTCCCTCTGTATTATTCATGCAATATAATCTCCCTATGTTGTGATTTTTTATATTATGTACAGTATATTACGCGAATTAAATAAAAAATCAATACAAAATACGCACTTTTGTAGATTTATTAACATTTAAAGTTCGTGTTTTGACTATTTTCAAAAATAAAAAAACTGTTAAAAAGGTTTTAACAACCAATCTAACAGTTTTTAAGTGCTAACTAACTTTTATATTTTTTTAATTTCCGTAAGGATTATCGATTAATTTAGTACGTTTAACTTCATCAATATTATGCGTTCCAGTTAATTGCATTGTTAATTCTAATTCATGTTGGAAGTAATTAAAGACATTTTGAACACCTTTATGACCACCAAGTGCCAAGCCATAAACAACTGGGCGACCGATTGCAACTAAGTCTGCACCACTTGCTAAGGCTTTATAAACATGAGCTCCACGTCTTACACCACTATCAAAGACAACAGGCACACGCTTATCAACAGTTTCTGCTACTTCTTGAAGTGCATCAAATGCAGCGATTCCGCCATCAATTTGACGACCACCATGATTTGAAACCCAGACGCCACCAGCACCTGAATTAATTGCAACACTTGCATCTTCTCCACCTTGGATTCCTTTAACAAAGACAGGTAAACCTGAATATTCTGCTAAGAATTCAACATCTTTTGGACTTAAGCGTTGCTTTGCTGAACCATAAACAGCATCCATTGTTTGACCAACACCACTTTGATAAGCTTGAACAATTGGCATTGCTAGTGGGAAAGTGAATCCATTACGTTTATCTGTTTCACGATTACCACCAACAGTTGCATCAGCAGTTAAAACAATTGCTTTAACCCCATTAGCTTTTGCTTCATCCATAATATTACGATTAATACCATCGTCTTTACTCATATAGAATTGGAACCATTGTGGTTGACCATTAGCTTGACTTGATATTTCTTTAAATGATTTCGTTGCAAATGAACTTGCTGTGTAGATTGAACCATAATCTGAAACACCCTTAGCGCTATCAATTTCACCTTTAACATGAGCTAATGCATGTGCAGCAACTGGTGCCATAATAATAGGCGATGTGATTTCATCTCCGAAAATAGTTGTTTTTGTATCGGGATGATCAATTTCTTGTAACACTCTAGGTCTAATTAGTTTATGATTAAATGCCTTTATATTTTCTTCTAAAGTATACAAATCTCCAGCTCCACTAGAGATATAACCAAATCCACCCTTTGGAATAATCTTTTCTGCATCTTTTTCTAAATCAAAAGCATTAATAACGGTAATATCTTTTTCTAAATCGCTTGTAATGTAATCTGTCATATTAAACTCCCCTTTTATGTTGCACCCAACTTATCTTGTCTAAATAATAGCACTGAATAAAGCATTGTGCAAGCGTTTGCACACATAACTACTAATATTTTTTTATCTATAAATATTAACTACTACTAACACTATTCTATTAATTAAAAATGAGATAATTCACCATTTAATTAGGTAAATTATCTCATTCCATTTAAAGCTAAATATCGTTACGTCTATAGTCCATTAGTCCATGACTAATTTCAGCTGTTTGCCCATATACCTTCGTATAAAGTTGGTATAATTTTCCCTATCTCATCCCTATAAATAATTCAATTTTCCTCTAAAATCTTCAATACTTTGGTACCCTTTTTCTGCCATAATTTCTTCTAGCTCAGTTGTTAGTCGTTCAAAAACAGCGGGTCCTTCAACCATCAACGCTGTTCCAACTTGCACCATACTTGCTCCACATAGAATATGTTCAAAAACATCTTTACCAGTTTGAATGCCACCAGTTCCGATTACTTGAATATTCTTATTTAATCGTTGATAGAACGCATGTACATTAGCTAAAGCAGTCGGCTTAACATATTCGCCGCCAATACCACCAAAACCTTGCTTGGGTTTAATAACGACCGTTTCTGTATCATCATTAATATATAGTCCATTCCCAATACTATTGATACTATTGACATAAGACAATGGATATTTATTTAAAATAGCAGCCATTTGATCAAAATGAATAATATCAAAGTACGGTGGTAATTTAACTCCTAACGGTTTGTGATAACTATTAAAAACAGCTTTTAATATCGCATCAACTGTTTCAAAGTCATAACCCGTTTGGGGCTTTCCTGGTACATTAGGACAAGATAAATTTAATTCAACAATTCCTGCAAAATCTGAATCTGTTACTTTTTGAAGTAACTCGAGATCTTCCGCTAGATTAAAACCCGTAATTGATAAAAAGTATGTTTTACCAGGATGGTTTATCTGATTTTGAGAGACAAAATCTAAATAGTAATCAACGCCATTATTTGGTAAGCCCATTGAATTAATACTACCGAATTCTGTTTCAAAATAACGAGGTTCTGGATTACCCTTACGTGGTTGAAGCGTGCCACTCTTCGTTACAAAAGTTGCCGCCTTAGAACTTTCGACGGCAAGTAATTCGTCGCTATCCATACAATAAACACCCGATGCATTCATCATACAATTATCAAAATTTGAACCCGCTAAAGTCGTTGCTGTTGAAATCAAAAAAATCCCTCCTTCATATTGATACTAGTATACCTTATCAAAATTCAAATTGTTACTTTTTTCACAAAAAAAGACAGCGATATCATTCGCTGTCTTAAACGTTTTATTTTAAAATAATTTGGTAAGCATATCGTGCTGAGTTAACGCCATCTTCCATATGAATGATACCTTTATAATCAAATCCATTTGAGGTAATGACATGTTGCATCCCTTTATTTTCAGGATGTGTATCAACGCGAACATCTTTGTAACCCAATGATCTCGCAATTGTTAATAAGCCTGAAATCATTTTTTCTGATAAACGTTGACCTCTAAATTTTGAAGAAACAGCAACTCGATGAATAGCCGAATAACGTGCTTGTGGGCCATTAATCCATTCGCCATCTTCAATGTTAAGATACATAGGATCTATTCCTAGCCAAAGTGCAGCAGTTCCTGCGATTTCATCTCCAACCATTAAGACATAAGTCAATTGATCTTTAATATCTTGTTCTAAATGGTTCGCCGCCGGGTAAGCACCTTGCCATTGGTCAATTCCCTGTTCTTTAAGGTAAGCTTTTGCTTCCTCAATAATTCCTGTAATTGCTGGTAAGTCTTCTGGCGTTGCCAGTCTTAAGTAAGATACAGTCACTGTTACACATCCTTTATTATGCTTAATCTATTCGTATAAATACGATTGAAAAATTATTATATCGCATAATTTATCAATATACAATAAAAATACCCTTTAAAATTTACTATAAAAAACCTCTATTATTGAATTAAAATTCAATAATAGAGGTTTAACTTAATAATAAATTATTTCAGACATTTAACCTATGCTACAGCTAAGAATAACCCTGCGGCAATCACTGCGCCAGCAAATGGTCCGAAAATTGGTACCCAACTATATGACCAATCTGATCCACCTTTGTTCGCAATTGGTAAAATAGCATGTGCAATACGAGGACCTAAATCACGGGCCGGATTAATTGCATAACCAGTTGTCCCACCAAGTGAAAGACCAATACCAACAATTAAGATACCAACAACGACTGGTGTTAAACCATCTGTAAAGTTACCTTTTGTGAATGCTAGCAAACTAAAGATTAAGACAAATGTCCCAATTAATTCACTTAAAAAGTTATATAGATTACTTTTTATTGCAGGAGCAGTTGCGAATGATCCAAATATTGCATCAGAATCTTTCGTCTCTTTCCAATGTGGCATGTATTGAACCCATACCAGAAAAGCACCAACGATACCACCAGCAACCTGGACAACCATATATGGTAATACAGAAGACCAAGCAATCTTACCAACAATTGCCATTGCCAAAGTTACAGCTGGATTCAAATGTCCTGGTCCCATAAAGGCTGACGCATAGACACCCAAGGTTACGGCAATTCCCCAACCTAATGTGATTGCAATCCAACCAGCACCTTCAGCTTTTGACTTACGTAACGAAACACCAGCAACAACCCCATTACCTAATAATACTAAAATCATTGTGCCTAAAAATTCACCCAAAAGTTGCGTCATAAGACTTGTTGTCATCACACTCACCCCTATTTTTGATGGTTATTTTAAGTAATTCATATCTGATTCTGCAATTGTTGCATCTAAATCTGCAGTTTGTTTTGCTTTTTCTTCTTTAGTCCAGCTATAGTAACTTGCCATTTCGTTAATTACGCCAACTTTAACAGCATCTAATGTATCGCGATGGAAAAGAATATGGTTAGTACGACGCATTAAGTAATCAGTTGGTGTTAACGTCATTTCTTCTTCCATTGAATAGTGAAGACTAGCTGTTTCACCTAAAGAAAGTCCTTCTGCTGCTTTAACGTGAGTCATTTGACTAAATACACGTGCTGCATTTGAACCAAATAAGTTAGCAAATACTGTAGCTTCTTCTTCAGTCAACCCATTGTCCATTCCTTGTTTTGCGAAGAAACTAATTGTTGCTTCAACGTTGTTAGGATCAATATCACCACCTGAAACAGGTAAGTTTTTAGAATCAATCGCATTGAATTCTTGACTATAATTATCTTTCAATAATTTTGTAATTGCAGCCATGGCACCGGCAGCCATCTTACGGTAATCTGTAATTTTACCACCAGCTAATGTTAATAAGCCATCTTTTGAAATAGTCAATGAACTTCCACGTGAAACTTGTGATGCACTTGTCTTATCTTCAGAAAGTGTACTTTCCAAATCATTCAAGACATCTTCAACATCTGTTTTAGTTACTTCATCTTTTTCAAAACGTTCAATAACGTTAATAACATCATTGAAACTCTTCTCACTAATTTTACCTGAGTTTCCACCATTGTAATCTGAACTTCCGTTTGATGAAATCAATGGACGTAATCCAGCCCAACTTGATTCAATATCACTAATTTTGACATTAGCTGTTGGGAAACGTTCGTTAATAATATCAAGTAAGTAATCAGCATCTTCTTGTTCAACACGAGGATGTTCAAAATCACCATGGAAATCAGTATCTGTTGTTCCAAAATATGTTTTATCTTCTCTTGGCACAACGAAGATCATACGACCATCTTGTTTTCCAGAATCAAAGTATGTTGGTTGTGGTACATTTAATTTTTTAGAATCAACAACTAAATGAACACCTTTTGTTGGGCGCATTTGTGGTACAAAATCTTCATCAGTATCCATTTTACGGATAAAATCAGACCATGGACCCGTTGTATTAATAACATATTTAGCATGAATATCAAATTCTTCGCCACTAATTAAATCTAATACATGAACACCAGTAATTTTACCGTCAGCATGCAATAAGTCTAAAGCCTTGATACGACTAACCATCAAGCCGCCATCTTCATGTGCTTTTTTGATATTTTCAATAACTAAACGTGAATCATTATTCTTAAAATCAAGGTAGACACCGCCACCCATTAATTTATCAGATTTTAATTGTGGTTCGCGTTGTAAAACTTCTGCTTTAGAAATTGTGTAGTTAACCCATTGAGGATCAACAACACCTGCCAATTGATCATATAAATTCATTGCAACTTTTACTGAGAACATATCAAAAGTTGCGCCGGGTTCATCATAAATAGGCAATAACATTGATTGTGGACGTGGAATATGTGGTGCAATATGTTGAACCACTGCACGTTCTTGAACAGTATCAGAAACAACTCCGACGTCGAATGTCTTCAAGTAACGAATACCACCATGAACTAATTTTGTTGAACGCGATGATGTTCCTTCAGCGAAATCTTGCATTTCAATTAATCCGTTATTTAAACCCATAGCACTTGCTTGAATAGCAACGCCGGCACCGGTGATACCACCACCAATTGTTAATAAATCCAATTCTTCATTCTTTAATCGTTCGATATCTTGTTTTCTTGATGTTGCTGAAAATGACATAGTTGTATCCCCCTTATTTATTGTTTTTCTTCATTGGTTTATGTTTAAATACTCGAGTTGCTTCAACCGCTTGTTGCCAACCTGCGTATAGATCTTCGCTTTCTTCCACAGGCATTGTTGGTTTAAAAATATCCCCTTCAGTATACTCAGCTTTGAGTTCTTCTAGGTCTTTCCAATAACCAACGGCTAATCCAGCTAAGAAGGCTGCTCCTAAAGCAGTTGTCTCAAGGTCATGAGCACGTTCGATAGGTGTATTTAAAATATCTGCTTGGAAATTCATCAGATAATCATTCTTAGCTGCACCACCATCAACTTTTAGTAACGGAATTTTAATTCCCGTATCTAGTTCCATTGTTTTCACAACATCTCTAGTTTGGTAAGCCAATGATTGTAACGTTGCTTTAATGAAATCTTCACGTGTTGTTCCACGAGTAATTCCAAAGACTGAACCTCGTGCATCAGGATCCCAATAAGGTGCTCCCAATCCTGTAAAGGCAGGTACAACATAAACTTCATTATCATTCGTCGATTCTTTAGCTGCTTGTTCTGTGTCTGGTGCATGTTCCACCAAGCGCATCCCGTCTCTTAACCATTGAATTGCTGAACCAGCAACGAAGATACTACCTTCCAAAGCGTAATAAACTTTACCATTAATCCCATAACCAATTGTCGTTAATAAATTATTTTTAGATAATTTAGGTTCTGTCCCTGTATTCATGACAATAAATGAACCTGTTCCATAAGTATTCTTAACCATTCCTGGTTCAAATGCCATTTGACCAAACAAAGCAGCTTGTTGATCTCCAGCCATTCCTGAAATTGGCACTTCACTACCATAAAAATGATAATCTTTCGTATGTCCGTAAACTTCAGAATTTGATTTAACTTCTGGTAACATAACTGCTGGAATATTCATAATTTTTAGAATTTCTTCATCCCACTTCAAATCATGAATGTTAAATAACATTGTCCGACTAGCATTAGAATAATCAGTTACATGTGTTTCGTCACCTGATAATTTCCATGTTAACCAAGTATCAATAGTTCCAAAAAGTAATTCGCCTTTTTCGGCTCTTTCTTGGGCGCCATCAACATGATCTAAAATCCAACGAATTTTAGTTGCTGAGAAGTAGGCATCTATCAGTAATCCTGTCTTTTCATGAATTAATTCATCATAGCCATCTTGTTTTAATTGTTCCGCAATTTCTGCCGTTTGACGTGATTGCCAAACAATTGCGTTGTAGATGGGTAATCCCGTTTTCTTATCCCAGATAACAGTTGTTTCACGTTGGTTGGTAATCCCAACTCCTGCTATTTGCTTAGGTTTAATCCCGGAATCGATAAATGTATTTGCGATTGTCGATAATACTGCGTTCCATATCTCATTTGCATTGTGCTCAACCCAGCCAGGTTGAGGAAAATATTGTGGAAATTCGCGTTGTGCATCAGAAACTTTCTGACCTTTGTGATTAAATATAATTGCTCTTGTACTTGTCGTTCCTTCATCAATAGATAAAATATATTTTTCCAAATAACTCACATTCTTTCTTTTTAATTATTTATGAAAACGCTATCATTTACCAATATGGATATTATACATCTTCAAAAATACGTTGTCAATTAGATTGCGCAAAATACATTGTTACAAAATTTGTTATTCTCCCTCGTTTTGTAAACCTTTTCTTAAAATTATGGTATATTGGGACTAGTACCAATATGATTTTAATCTAGGGAGGTTATACTTATGAAAGCATTTGGCTTTAACCAATATGGTGACGCAACCGTATTTGAGGAATTAAAAGTTAATCCAGAAGTAGCGCTTAAATCAAAACAGGTTAGGGTTTCAATCGAAGCGATTGGCATTAACCCATTTGATGCAATTTTACGTGCCGGTTATATGAAAGACGTTATGCCTTTACCATTTCCAATTGTACCTGGAGGTGACGTAACGGGTATTATTACTGAAATTGGCGATGAAGTTACTCATTTTAATATCGGTGATGCTGTTGTTGTTCATAAGGCTTTCGGTGGCTACGCAGAAGAACTTGTCGTCTTTACATCACATATTGCTAAGCGACCTGATAATATGACGATTGCTGAAGCTGCTGGGCTACCAACACCTGGTATAGCGGCATACAATATTTTGAACTTTTTTGCAAAAGCAAGGGCTGGTGAAACCATCTTTATTGAAGGCGCTTCTGGAAGTGTCGGATCGATTTTAGTGCAACTTGCTAAATTGATGGAATTAACTGTTCTCGCTAGTGGTTCAAGCACCAACGAACCCTATGTTCGTCGACTAGGTGCAGATCATTATAGCGCCTACGATAAAGAAAATCCCGCCGAAACTTTTAAAGATATGGCTGACATTGTTGTTGATGCAACTCCTGGCGGTCTTGGCAGTGAGGTAGGCGTCAAAGCATTGAAGACAAACGGCAGAATGGTATCGTTAGTTAGCGTTCCAACCGACTCTGTTCAAGCATCAAAGCCACTCGCAGATTACTACCTTGTTGAGAATGTTAAAGAGTTAAAAGATAGTGACACGCTAACTTTCTTAACAGATTTAATGATGCAAGATGAATTAGAAATTAAAATAGCAAAAAAATATCACTTTAATTTAACCGATATTATTGAAACCCATAAACAATTAAATTCACCACATAATGCAGGTAAAATGGTTATAATCGTTAAAGGAAATTAAAAGTCTAAGGAGCATTTATTATGTCAGTAAACGAAAAGTTAACACAAGATGTTTATAAAGATTTAGGTGAAGCTGTTAATTTCACCATTCTAAACTTAAATCACAAAGATCAAAAAGTTGAATTAGAAGCAGTTCAAGAGCTATCTGACCGTATTCCGGCCATCATCCGTAGTATGAACGTTCGTTATCCAAAAGCTAACTTAAAAGTTGCCTTTGGTTTTGGCTCTGATGCTTGGGATTATCTTTTCCCTGATGCTATCAAACCTGTTGAACTTACCCATTTTAAAGAAATTGTTGGGCCTAAATACACTGCCATTTCAACTCCTGGCGATTTATTCTTTCATGTTCGCGCTGGTGAAAGTGCTGTTGTCTATGAAGTTATGGCGCAATTTATGCTTTTCATTAAGGATGTCACAACTGTAGAAGATGAAACACACGGCTTCCGTTATTTTGAAGGCCGCGCCGTTATTGGTTTCATTGATGGTACTGAAAACCCAGATGTTAATGAAGCACTCGATTACGCCGTTATTGGGGGCGAAGATCCTGATTTTACAAACGGTTCTTATGCTTTTGCTCAAAAGTATATCCATAATATGGCCGCTTGGAATGCCTTAAAGACTGAAGACCAAGAAAAAGCAATTGGTCGGAAGAAAGATTCTGATTTAGAATTAACTGACGAAGAAAAATTACCAAATTCTCATAACGTTGCTTCACAAGATATGAAAGATGGCATTGAGCATAAAATTGTCCGTATGAACGTTCCCTTCTCAGAACCTGGGAAAGACATTACAGGGACATACTTCATTGGTTACGCACGTCATTTTGCAGTAACTAATCGAATGCTCATTAATATGTTCGAAAGTAAAAGTGATCGATTATTAGATTTCAGTACCGCTGAAACCGGTAATTTATTCTTTATCCCTTCAAAAACAACTTTAGAACAAATTGTGGATGGAAATCTATAACACGAAAGTCTGAGATTATTTTTTCAGATGCAGATAAAATTCTCAATTATTATCATTAGAAATCTAAATCGGTGCTTACGAATCTTTATTTTCGTAAGCACCGATTTTATTTGATATAAATCATATTTGATTACTCTTCTTACACAAAAAAAGGATATCGCTTTAACAGCGATATCCTTTAAAATATTAATTATTTTTTAATTTCAACATATTCAAGATCAAACATCTTAGCAAGATCAACAACTTGTTGTTCCTTCACGTTCATTGAAAGAACAGTATGATGACCACCACCATTTTCAATCCATGAATGAACGCCTTCTTTAAAACTTGGTTCTGGAATCCATAATTGACGAGCTACTGGCAAGTTAGGAGCTTCAACTTCTGGTTTTTGACCTTCAACAGAGTTAATTAATAATTTGTATTCAGTACCAAAGTCAGACATTGAAACAACGACACCTTTACCATTTGAACCATCAAAGATCAAACGAGCTGGATCTTCGCGGTCACCAATACCTAATGGATGTACTTCCACGCGTGGTTTTGTTGAAGCTAATGTAGGATCAACTTCTAACATATGTGAACCAAGAGTTACTTCATGACCCGCACGTAAATCATACGTGTAATCTTCCATAAATCCAGTAGCTTTATTATGTGCAAGAACCTTCATCAAACGGTCGATTGCAGCAGTCTTCCAGTCACCTTCACCAGCGAAACCATAACCTTCAGCGTTTAAACGTTGAACAGCCATACCTGGTAATTGTTTCATGCCCCAAAGATCTTCGAAGTTAGATGTGAATGCATTGTAGCCACCACGTTCCATAAATTTACGTAAAGCAATTTCAATTCTAATTTGTTCTTTAACATGGTCTTCGTAGAAGGCAGGATCGTTGTCGCCAACAACCATATCGTACATACTTTCACATTCTTTATATGTTGCATTAATTTCAGCGTCAGTTACTTCTTTCATTTCAGCAACTAAATCACCAATACCAAAGTAATCTACAGTCCAACCAAATTTGATTTGTGCTTCAACTTTATCACCATCTGTAACGGCAACATTACGCATGTTATCGCCAAAACGAGCAACTTTAATGTTGAAACTTTCACCGTAAGCAACAGCAACATCCATCCAGTCAGCAATTTGTGATTGAACTGCTTCATCTTTCCAGTAACCAACAACAACTTTATTATGTTTTTGAAGACGAGCATTGATAAAGCCGTATTCACGGTCTCCATGAGCACTTTGGTTTGTGTTCATGTAATCCATATCAATTGTTGACCAAGGAATATTTTCACCAAATTGTGTTGCTAAATGTAGCAATGGTTTTTGTAATAATTTTGTTCCACGAATCCAGTTTTTAGCAGGTGAGAAAGTATGCATCCAAGTAATCACACCAGCAACTTTGTCTTCAAAGTTAGCTTCTTTCATGATGTTAGTAATAACTTCAGCAGTTGTTGCAACTTCTTTAAAGACAATTTTGTATGGTAGTGAACCACTAGCATTTAAATTATCAATAATTTTTTCTGCATCACCTTGAACAACGTCTAAAACATCTTGACCGTATAAACCTTGACTACCGACAACGAACCAAAATTCTTTTTCACTAACTTTTAACATAATATAATTCCTCCTAATAGTTTATTATTTTTAAAAACGTGTTTTAGTGTTTAATTTGACCATAATATGCATTTTTACCATGTTTTCTTAGGAAATGCTTATCCAATAAGTATTGTGGCATGTCAATTGCATGTGGATTCAATTGCAATGTATGATAAGTCATCTTTGCAACTTCTTCTAAGACAACAGCATTATGCACAGCATCTAAAGCAGATGTACCCCATGTAAATGGACCATGATCATTAACCAAAACAGCTGGAATTTGATCAGGATCGAGTCCACGTTTTTTGAACGTTTCGACAATCACGTCACCTGTTTGTTTTTCATATTCTGTGACAACTTCAGCTTCATTCATGATACGGCTTGCTGGAACTGAGCCATAAAAGGTATCTGCATGTGTTGTACCGGCTGCTGGAATATCCAAGCCTGCTTGTGCGAATGAAACAGCCCAAGGTGAGTGAGTATGAACGACACCTTTAATATTAGGGAAGTTATTGTATAGAATGCGATGCGTTTCTGTATCGCTTGAGGGATTCATATCACCCTCAATTTTCTTACCGTCTAAATCAACAACAACCATATCTTCAGGTTTTAAATCATCGTAATCAACACCAGATGGTTTGATGACGAATAACCCTTTTTCACGATCGATTCCACTCACGTTACCCCATGTAAAGGTAATTAAGTTGTACTTAGGTAACAGCATGTTAGCATCGTACACTTCTTGTTTTAGCTTTTCTAACATATATACTAGTTCCTCTTTTCTTCCTTAATTTTTTTTATTGCCTCTGACTCAATAGACAAGCCAGCTTCGTATCTAGCTATAAATGTATTGTAACCTTCTACACCTTCAGGTTCTGGGCTTAACGTCATACTTTCTGGGTCTACAAAAACTTCATGATCTAAGAAGTCTTCTAAGCTTTGACCGTTATTATTTTTCTTAGCAAATATTGCTAAGACAGCCATTCCCCAAGGTCCACCCTCACCAGCAGTATTCATAACCGTAATTGGAATATTCAACGTATTAGCTAATACTTGTTGTCCGATTACAGCTGTTTTTAAAATACCACCTTGAGCAATCATTACATCAGTTTGGATATGTTCTTCTTGACTTAAAATATCCATTCCAATCTTAAGTGGTGCAAATGCCGCATATAATTGCGTCTTGATGAAGTTAGGTAATGTAAAGTTACTGTTAGGTGTTCGAACAAATAATGGACGACCTTCAGGCATATGTGTAATATTTTCACCTGATAAGTAACTATAATTCATTAATCCACCTGCATCGGCATCAGCATGAGTTGATTCTAAGAATAATCGTTCATACAACTGATCTGGTGTTAAATGAACACCTAGTTTTGCTGCGAACTCGCCAAAGATTGAAGCCCATGCATTAATATCTGACGAACTATTATTAACATGAACCATTGCAACTGGCGCACCACTTGGTGTTGTTACAATATCAATATCTTTGTACACTTTTTTCATAGGCTGATCTAAAACAGTCATAGAAAAAGCAGAGGTTCCAACTGAGATATTACCTGTTCTCTTACGTACACTGTTGGTCCCAACCATCCCTGTACCTGCGTCACCTTCAGGTGGTGCCATCAAGCTACCACTTTCAAGTTTGCCACTAACATCAAGTAATTTAGCTCCTGTATCTGTTAATGATCCAGCATTTTCACCAGCTCTCAAAACAGTAGGTAGGATGTCTTTAATATCCCAATCATAAGCAGAAACTTTTTCAATACCACTGAATTTATCTAATAAATCAGCTGAGTATGTGCCTGTTTTTTCATCAATTGGGAAAATACCAGAGGCATCCCCAATTCCGATAACTTTTTTACCAGATAACATATAATGAACATAACTAGCTAATGTTTCTAAATGACCAATGTCATTTACATGGGCTTCATTATTTAAAACAGCTTGATAAAGATGTGCAATACTCCAACGTTGTGGAATATTGAAGTTTAACAACTCTGTTAATTCATCAGCTGATTGTTCTGTATTATTATTTCTCCATGTTCTAAAGGGAACTAATAAATCATCAGATTTCGAAAAGACAAGGTAACCATGCATCATAGCACTGATACCAATTGAATCTATTTTTGTTAATGATTCATGGTATTTGCTTTGAACATTTGCAGCCATTTGTCTATAACTAGCTTGAATCCCCGTCCAAACTTGTTCAAGAGAATAAGTCCAAAGACCATCCTCCAATTGGTTTTCCCAATTGAAGCTCCCTGTTGCAATTGTCTTAAAATCGTCCGTAACTAAAACTGCTTTGATACGTGTTGAGCCTAATTCAATTCCAAGTGAAACTTGACCATTTTTTATTGCTTGAGATGTTTTTACTAAATCCATATCAATTACACTCCTAACGTATAGGTTACTTAATTTCTTGTACCTTCTTTTTCAATTTCTTCTAATGAGCGACCACGTGTTTCTGGAACGAAGAAACGAATGAATAGAACACCTAATAAACAAATGATTCCGAAGATTGCGAACACAGCATCTTGTGGCATTGAAGCTGTCATAATAGGGAATAATAGTCCTACTAAGAATGATCCAATCCAGTTAGCTGAAGATGCAATTCCTGAAGCACTTCCACGAACAGCTAATGGGAATAATTCACCAACTAATACCCATGTAAGTGGAGCCCATGTAAATGAGTAGAATGCAACGTAGATACATAAGAAAACAACAATCATCATAGGACTCGTATTTGGTACAACCATGTTAATGATTGTAGGTAAGATAAATGATAGTCCCATTACTAAACCGCCAAGAATTAAAAGTGTTCTACGTTTAAATTTATCTGCAATAACTAAGAATAAGAGTGAACCTAAGACAAGGATAATCCCTTGAATAATTGGCCACATTAGTGCTGAACTTGCTTCATTCCCAGTTGCTTTTTCAACAATTAAAGGAATGTAATAGAAGATTGCGTTAGCCCCTTGGAATTGTTGGAATGCAGCAACACCAACACCGGCCATAACTAAGTAACGATATTTACCTGTGAATAATTGAACCATTGATGTTTTTTCAATATGATTTTCTTCACCCGCAGTAGTTTGAATATCAGCTAATTCTTGTTCAACTTCATTAGCTGGACGAATCCAAGTTAATACTTGGCGAGCTTCATCAACTTTATTTGTTTTAACTAAGAAACGAGGTGATTCTGGTAAACGTGAAACCCCAAAGTATAAAACAACAGCTGGTACTGCTGCTAAGCCAAGCATAACGCGCCATGCCCATGCTTCAGGTAAATCTTTTAATAGAAAATCCATAATATATGAAAGTAACATTCCGGAAACAATCATTGTTTGATTAATTCCTGATAGTCGTCCTCGTAATTTAGCCGGAGACATTTCTGACATGTATGCTGGTACTAATGCTGATGAAGCACCAACTGCTAGTCCAAGGAAAATACGAACAATAATTAAATACATTTGGCCATTATTTGGTGAGAATGATGCGAGTAATGAACCAATAACGAAAATAATAGCTGACATCAAAATCATTTTACGTCGACCTAGCTTATCTGAAAGCTTACCGGCTAACGCGCCACCAAAGATGGCACCGAACATAACTCCTGAAGTAATCCAACCAACGGTTCCGGCACTATTTTGAAGAGCCCAATCTTTTTGCAAGAATGGTAAAGCCCCCGTCATAACCCCGATATCGTATCCGAACAAAATTCCTCCGAATGACCCAAAAAAGTAAATAAACTTACTAGATATTTTCTTTTCTTTTTGCATATGACACCTCCAAATTTTATTGTCCGATTGGTACGACCAACCGAAAAACCTACAGCAACCGTTTTCTGAAAACGTTTGCATTTATCAACAAGGTCATTTTCTCACATTCATTCGAACAAATCAATAGTTATTTTTATTTGTTCGAATGAATTTCAAAAAAATAAGTATTACTCAAATTTGAGTAATACTTATCATGCTTTAATTCCTATTTTTAACGCTTTCTCGAATGATTAGCTTTGCATCATATACGACAGATTTCGCCGACATTGTTTTAGAATTAATCATTTTTAATAACATCGTCGCAGCTTCTCGGCCCATTTTTTCCTTTGGATGTCTAATTGTTGTTAATTTAGGTGACATATATTTTGATAATTGATAATCATCAAAACCAACAATTGAGATATCTTCAGGAATTTTCATTCCCATCGACTTAACAATATCTATTAATTTAATGGCAAGCTGGTCATTGTAACAAACAATCGCGGTTGGATGATCCGATCTATGCAGAATCTTTTCAATTTTTTTATAGATATTTTGCATTGAATCAGCAGATTGGTACATCAATATCTCACTTTGGTATGAAATAGCTGAATGTTCCATATAAGCTTGCACGAATCCATTCATTCTTAACTGACCTTGTTTATCATCCACTTTAAAAATACCAAGTATTTTTCCATGTCCTTCATTTATCAAATGCTCTGTAGCAACCTCACTACCATTAAAATCATTTAACTCTAAGTATGGAATTTCCAAGTTTTCATAATGTGCATTAATAAAAAGGACTGGTATTTTTTGCGCCACTATCTTTTCGTATAAATCCTTATTTTTATTTATTAATGCGCTTTGTGTTGGTTCTACGATTAGTCCAGATAAATTCATTTCAAGCATTCTTAAAAGGCTATATCGTTCTTTTTCAGCATTATCAAGCGTATTACTTAGCATGATTGTATATCCCTCTTCAGAAATAATACGATCTATTCCAGTGATAATATTTGGAAAAATATAATCAGCAATATGTGTCGTCATGACACCAATTATTTTATTATTTTGTGTCACTTTTTTTACAGTATGCCAATCATTAACGAAGATACCGCCACCTTGTATTCGGTAGACATACCCTGCATTCTCTAAATCACCAATTGCTTTACGAACCGCATAACGACTAGATTCGTAAATCGACATTAACTGTGATTCAGTCATTAATTTATCGTTTACTTCATATTCACCCGCGACAATTTTCGCTTTAATTTCACGATAAACATGCTCATATTTGTTTTCCAAATCAAATCCACCACCTATTAATTCTAATTTTACCATACCCAGTATGTTAACTACGAAATTTTCATACGCTTAATATAAAAAGTAACCAACTAAAATAGTAATTAGTTAGTTACTTTAATTTTTTCATTTATGGTAATTTATTTCCTGCTGCACGATAAATTTCGTACCATTCTTCATGTGTTAGCTCAAGTTCTGAAGCATTCGCAATTTCAACAATTCTTTTTGCGTTCATTGTTCCAGCAATCACCTGCATTTTAGCTGGGTGACGTAGAATAAATGCTGTTGCGATTCCAGTATTAGTTGTTTCTTTTTCTTTAGCTAAACGGTTTAAAACTTCATTTAATTCAGCAAATTTTGGATTATCTAAGAATGTACCTTCAAAGAATCCGTATTGGAATGGTGACCATGCTTGAATCGTCATTTTTTTAAGACGCGAATATTCTAAAATACCGCCATCACGATTAATTCCAGCATCATTAACCATATTCACATTTGTTCCCAAATCAATCATTCCAGTGTGCATGACACCGAATTGGAGTTGGTTAACTAATAGTTTCATATCCAAAGCTTGTTGTAATAAATCAACTTGCCCAGGATAGAAATTACTAACACCAAAATGACGTACTTTTCCAGATTTTTGTAGTTTTTCAAATACACGAGCAATAGCTTCAGGTTCCATTAACGTATCAGGTCTGTGTAACAATAAGCTATCAATATATTCCGTATTTAATCGTTTTAAAATACCGTCAACACTTTTTTCAATGTGTTCAGCAGTAAAATTATACTCTACACCTGGAACGATACCACATTTTGATTGAAGAATAATGTCTTCACGTGATAACCCAGTTTCAGTAAATCCTGCCGCAAACACTTCTTCAGCTTTTCCTGCACCATAAATATCTGCGTGATCAAAGAAATTAATGCCATGATCAACTGATGTTTGAATCATTTCTGCAGCTTGCCCAGTCGACAATTCTGGCATGCGCATGCATCCCAAACCGACAGATGATACTTGAAGTTCGCTATCGCCTAAATTAATCATTTTCATTTTATTACCCCTTTTCAAGTCATGCCTTGATTCTAGCATTCAAATCAAGAAGGCGCTACCAAAACGATTACTTACTAGATATATAACTGGGTTTCTGCTGGCTTGGTTTCACTAATCACATCACCATTATGGACTGATAACATAACGGCAGCACGTGTATTCAACGCATCATAAAAATTATCACTATCCATAATGACGAAATTAGCTGGTTTTCCAACTTCAATTCCATAATGATCCATAACATGCATAGATTTAGCGCCATTAGTCGTCACAAATCGGTAAGCATTCATAATTTGACTATAACCCATAATCTGAGTCGCATGTAATCCCATGTGCAAGGCGTCTAACATGTTGCCATCTCCCATTGGATACCATGGATCTTTGATGTCATCTTCACCAAATGCAACGTTCAACCCATTCTCATCCAATTCTTTGACGCGTGTTAACCCACGACGCTTTGGATATGTGTCAAAACGTCCACCTAAGAACATATTTACAAGTGGATTAGCAATAAAGTTCATTTCTGACATCTTCAATAAACGCATTAATTTGTACAAATAAGCATCATCATATGAACCCATCGCTGTTGTATGTGATGCTGTAACCTTATCTTTCATCCCTGTTTCTAAAGCTAATGTCGCAACGGTTTCCAAGCTACGAGAACTAGGATCATCGATTTCATCCGTATGTGCATCAAATAATAAATTATATTTCTGAGCCAATTCAAAAGCGAAATGGAGTGATTCAACTGCATATTCTCTATTAAATTCAAAATGGGGAATTGCACCAATTGCATCCACTCCTAATTCAGCAGCTTTTGTCATTAATTCCTTCCCATTTGGAAATGATAAAATACCTTCTTGTGGGAAAGCAACTAATTGTAATTCCATCCAAGGTTTAACTTCTTCGCGGACCTCAATTAAAGCTTTCAAAGCCACTAAATCAGGATCAGTCACATCAACATGTGAACGAACAAACTGAACACCATGGGCTGCCTGCATTTTTAATGCTGTAACAGCACGTTCTTTAACATCTTCATGGGTTAACGTCTTTTTACGTTCAGACCAAATCCGAATGCCATCAAATAAAGTCCCAGATTCGTTCCATTCCGGATCACCTGCTGTGAGCGTTGAATCCAAATGAACATGTGGATCAACAAATGGCGGTAACATCAATTTATCGGTTGCATCAATGACTTTTTCATCAGCATTTTGTTGTAAATTTACCCCAATCTCAGTAAACATGCCATTTTCTACTCGAATATCTTGTAATTCTTCTTTATTTTCAATATGTACTTGTTTAATTAACATCGATTATCACTCCTCATTAAATTATCTATCATTCAAATTGTACATGACTTACACCCAATTTAATATTTTTAGTTAACTAAAAAAAGATTAATTCCAAGAATACTTAGAATTAATCTTTGAACTTTTATAATTAGTTTTTTTCTGCACCTAACTTAGTTGATTCATCTTCAATAAATTTAAAACCTGATTGTTTTTTTTCAGCTTGTGGATGTTTAGCACGTTCGTCCATTGCTTTTTGAGCCATTGCTTTGCGTTGTTCTTTACTCAACTTTGCCATTGCTATCGCCTCTTTTGATTTGGACAGTTATATTAAGTTCTAACTTCAACTTTCATTATAGTCCTATTTTATCAAAGTGGCACAAATTAAATCATTTATTTAAAATTACTGTTTTTTTGGGACGGTTGGTGTTGCTCTAAAAGCATTCACATTTTTATCCAAAATAACTTGTTCATTGCTTCCAGAATCTAAAATTGTATTTTGCGTTGACTTCTTTTCAACCAAAACAGTTGTTACTGTGACTTTTTTTAATTCTTCGGTTGCTAGTAACGCATCTACTTGTGCAGAAAATGCTGAATCGCCACTACCTGATTGAATTTCTGTAGCCACAACATTATTATTTGCAATATAATTACCATGTCCGGCAGCAAGTCGGATAATGACCGGTGTTGCACCAACTGGTTTAAGCGTGTTTTGATCAACCGTTTCTGAAAAATGATTTCCAATGACGGAATTATCATTACCGCTAATTGATAACAGCCCATATAAATCGTCTAATCCATTATCTCGATGTTGCATAGGCGCCCACGGTTCTTGATCATGCAGCATATGGTTTGAAGAAACCAATATCTCTGAGCAATTATCATCTAAAATAACCATTCCGGGATAAAATGCATGAATGCGATTATTTGTAACAGACGATTTCGTCACGCCAGATAATGAAATGCTACTTGCACCTCTTGGGAAAATATTATTAGTCGTAATTAGCAGTCCTCCGAAGTTTTCCGCAAAAATGGTATAGCCATTAAATCCAGCGCCCATTAAATTTTCAGTTACTTTCGAAGCTTGTCCCCATCCACGTAGTTCAATACAATTACCACATTCAGCAATAAAATTATCGTGGATTGTTAATGCATCTGCGTTATAAATGGTTACACCATGTTCTAAGTAAACAAAACCCATTTCTGTAATACGGAATGAATCTTGTGCACTTGCAACATAAATTCCAGTCTTACCATTCACATACGTATTTTCTGGATTTTTTTCGCCTGTGCCATCATCAATAAAGTGTAACCCATCAATATTAAAGTTCGAAAATTCGACTGAACTAATACGCGGATTTCCTTCTCTTGCAACATAGAAAGCTGCACCTTCAGATTCTTCATCCGTTGTTTTAGGATCGAGGTCAACAAGAACACGACTACCACCAGGCCATAATTCATGTAAATTTGACCATTCGTTTTGTGGTACGTTAAACCGAATGCTTGATGACGTAAATCCATGCCCAGATCCTTGAATTTTAAGAAAACTAATATCTATTAAGACTTGTGTACGCAAGTGATAATCAGCTGGTGGTAGATAAATAACTGCCCCTGGTTTTCCACCATCATTGCTATTACTATCAGTTTGATGACTTTTAATATCAGTAATAATACTATTAATAACTTCCCCAATATCTTCGTACGGGTTACCAATAGGCCATTTTGTTACATCATAATAATTTTTGTTTGTCATTATTTTACCCTCCAATTTTGTTAAATAACCCTATCATTCAGATAACATTTTTTCAGCTAAAGCGAAGTTTCCAACATTGGCTGATCCATTATTAGCAACTTGTGGTGCTGTAATATATTGATCTAATGGAGGAACGTCAACATAATCATTTAAAATTTCTTTGAATTCATGTCGCACTTTTTCCAATAAAACATCATTTGTAACGCCGCCCCCAAAAATAATTTTATTAGGACGTAAACTTAACGTTGTTTGAACGGCAGCCTGAGCAATATAGTAGGCCATAATATCCCAAGTTTTGTCTGTTAATGGGACATCTTTACCTTTTTTACCAGTCCGTGCTTCAAATGTTGGTCCAGCAACTAAGCCCTCTAAACAATCACCATGAAATGGACAGACACCTTTAAAATCAAGATCATCAGGATGTCTCTTAACTAAGACATGGCCCATTTCAGGATGGCCAATACCGCCAACTAAGTGGCCATCAATTACTGCTCCAGCGCCCACACCAGTTCCAATTGTGTAATAAACAAGTGAATTAATTTTCTCATTAAACAATGTCGACATTGTATATTCACCGTAAGCTGAACCATTTACATCCGTTGTCCAAAATGTTGGAATATCCAGTTTGCCCTTAAGAAATCCCAAGAAATCCGTATCACCCCAACCCGGTTTTGGTGTTTTCGTGATAAATCCATATTTAGGTGACGTTTTTCTGATTTCAATTGGTCCAAATGAGGCAACACTAAGTGCAGCTATTTCAAATTGCTTAAAATAGTCTACGACTGCCGTTAATGTTTCAACAGGTGTAGTCGTGGGAATTTGAATTTGATCCTTTACTTGATAATCTTCGTTACCTACCGCGCATACAAATTTAGTGCCACCTGCTTCAATACTTCCTAATAACATTACATTGTTCCTCCAAGTTCATATATTTTAATATCATAATTAGTTGAATCGCTACTTGTTTCAACTATAAGTTCCTTTTCATCATAAACCCTTTCAGAGAAACATGCTTCTCCATTATTCACAAATAATTCTGCTGAACTGTTGTCCATTAATAAATGAACATCCAATTCATTGGCAACGCTCACATTAGTTTCTCGAAGTAAATCGTCATTATACTTTTGTAATGTTACCTTACCTGTTGCAGCTTGATAGCTAACTTTTATTAATAATTTATTATCGCTATTTTTAATTTTAACGCTGACATTTTCTTGCCCATTAAAGTTCGCTAAATACTCAAAACTCTTTGTAGGGGCTTCAAAAATAGTGGTTGTATCCTTAGGTTTAGTGACATCTAATAATACTTTTTCGCGCAATTTTTTAATTTCTTCAACTGGTGTCATCAATAATTTACCATTTTTCATATTTAATTCTCTTGGAAATGTTAGTGCGCCTGCCCAACCATCTTCCTGTTCTGGCATGGGGCTCTCCCACATGTCCATCCATGCAAATATGATCCTTCTACCGTCAGGCGTAACCATTGATTGTGTTGCATAGAAATCATGTCCATAATCTAATTCAGTGAACTCACCATGATGTAATGAATGTGTCTCTTCATCAAATTTTCCAGTCAGATATCCTGTTTGGAAGAAATTTCTATATTTTAATTTATCAGCTTTAATTCCTTGTGGTGACATTACTAAAACGTCTTGTCCGTCAATTTCGAAAAGGTCAGGACATTCCCAAACGAATCCTTCAGAATCAACTGATTTAGCAGTTGCAATAGGTCCTAAGTAGTCCCAATGTTCTAAATCATCTGAGTTATACATAAGAACTCGACCCAAGCCATCCTTATTTTTGCTTCCGATTACAATATTATATTTTCCATTTTCAAACCAAATTTTTGGATCTCTAAAATCAGCATCATTATCTACAGGAGGCATTGAAATCACTGGATTACCAGCAAATTTTTCAAAAGTTATGCCATCATCACTAACGGCTAGGTTTTGATTCTGCCAATAACTATCCGGATCATTTTTGTCTTTCAAATTATGTCCTGTATAAATTAAATAGAGACGCTCATCCTTCACAATTGCGCTACCTGAAAAACAGCCATCCTGATCTTCTTGATCACCAGGAACCAAAGCAATTGGTAAGCTTTCCCAATTAACTAAATCTTTACTTCTTGAATGACCCCAATGCATTGGTCCCCACTGTGTTGAATTTGGATGATGTTGATAAAAGATGTGATAGTACCCTTTAAAAAAGCAAAACCCATTTGGATCATTCATCCAACCTGCTGGTGCCGTAATATGATACTTTAATCGATATCTTTCATCAGTTACCTCTGGATAATTAATCGTTTCATTTTTCAAAATTGTCTTCTCCTCGTTCTATATGTTAACCGGTTGTCATTATCTTAAAATAAAAACGCACCTACTATGCCGTTTCTCCTTTATATAATTGTACCGGTAGTACTACTTGCATAGGTGTCTCTTTACCTTCTATTTTCTTCATTAAAATATCAATAGCTGCATCAGCCATCTGTTCAATTGGTTGAATAATTGTTGTTAGTTCTGGTTTAAATAATCGAACAACATCTGTCCCATCATAGCCAATAACAAGTAAATCTTCAGGTACTCGTTTGCCATATTCTCTAGCTATTTTTATGATCAAACTAGCGTCTGTATCATTCGAAGCAAAAATACCATCCACTCGTTTAAGATCCTCAAAAATTCTTTTAATAACTTTTGTTTTTTCTGTTTCTGTCCAATTAAAATCAATTGTATACGTTACGGCTGGCAACCCATGTTCACTCATAATTTTCTCGTATGCCCTACGTCTATCTCGAGCAGGCGTTTCTAAATCATAAGGTCCATTTGTATGTACAATTGAGGTTGCCCCATGTTCTAATAGCAATTCTGTTGCCATTTTACCGCCACTATAATTATCAGAAGAAACGACCGGAATATCACCATTCATAATTCTATCAATTGCGACAATTGGTAAATTTGTATTATGATATTCTTCAATTCCTTCATTATGTGCTCCAACAATTAGCCCATCAACTTGATTTGCCATTAGTTTACGTAAATAAGTCACTTCTTTTTCTGAATCATTTTTTGAGTTACCGATAAGAACCTTATAACCTCTATTAAAAAGTTTCGTTTCTAAATGGTAAGCTAATTGTCCAAAAAAAGGATTCGCAATGGTTGGGAAAATAAGCCCTATTAGTTTTGTTTCTTTATTAAATAATTGTCTTGCAACATCATTAGGCTGATAATGTAACTCTTTCACAGCATCACGAACCTTTTTAACTGTCTTTTCGCTAAGATAACCTCTATTGTTCAACACCCTAGATACAGTCGTTTTAGAAACGCCTGCCAATTCAGCGACATCATCAAGTTTTGGATTTTGCATTTTATTTGCTCCTAAGTCGTCTAATTTTAGTTAAATTGTTACCGCTTAACTTTTAGTACTCTTAGTTTACCATAAAATAAGCAAAACCATTATCCCCACCATTAACTTTTTAAGCTGCTTCTTTTTTAGCTAATTCTAATCTAACTTTATCTTCATTTCGTTCAAATTTACCATAGAAAAACATTGGAACTGCAGCAAGTATGAACAGCATGGCTGGAATCCAGATAAAACTTAAGTTAATGCCTAATAAAGATTGACTCGTTTGAGTGTGATTGGGTATATATCCAAAGAATTGCATTACTTGTGATGGAATAAATCCGCCAATCCCACTACCTGCTTTAACACAGAATGCACTTCCAATAGCTGTTAAAAAGCCACTGGCTCTGATTCCTGTTTTCCATTGACCAAAATCAACCGCATCAGCCAACATTAGGAATGGCATTGCAGCTGCAACACCCGTTCCAATTGATCCTAGGCAATATAAGATAACAACCCAAACTTGATTACTACCAACTGCTTGAAGCAACATGTTACAGATTGCTCCCATCAATAGTGCTCCAATTAGAACCGTTCTTTTATTTGTACGTTTAACAAGTAATGGAATTGATATCATCCCTATAACAGCAACAACAGATAAAGAACCAGCAACTGCGACTAATGATTTTGCATGGATATTATATTGAAAATAATAAATCATGCCTGAACTTCTAACAGTTGTTCCAATCCAATAGAATAAGTTGGAAATAACCAATAAAATCCAAGGCCAATTACTTTTTGTTGCTTTAACACTCTGTTTTAATGATATTGATTTCGTAATCGTTGTATTAATTTCTCGTAAATTTAAAAAGGCAATTAAAAAGGCAATAATGGAGATAATCCCTAAAATAATCATTGCATATGAGAATCCTTTACGATCATTTCCTTGCCCTAATATTTGAACTAATGGTAAAACAACACCATTAGCAACCAATAGACCAACATTTCCTCCAACCATTCGATATGAATTCAAAACCGTTCTTTGGTCTGAATCATTTGTTAAGTTAGGTAAAATCGACGTCATAGGGGTACTAATTCCGGTATATATAATTCCTGCAATGACGTAAACAACTGATGCATAGATAACTTTGGACGATCCCGATAAATTCGGTGTAGTAAATGTTAACCATGTAAAGAATGCAAATGGTACACATAACCACAAGAAATACGGCCGACTTTGTCCCCATTTTGTATGTGTATGATCAATTAAAAAGCCCCATATTGGTGCATCAAACATATCAACGCATCGTGTGACGAGCAAGATAGTTCCAGCTACACCAATCCCAATTCCAAAAACATCTGTATAAAAATATAACAAGTACGTACTAATACTTACAAATAGAATATTTCCGCCAAAATCTGTAAGTGAATAACTTAGTTTTCGAAAAAGAGGAATTTCTTCAACTTGATTTGTATCTACGTTTACTTTGTTTTCCATTCTATTTACCCCATTCTATTTGTTTAATAAATGTCCCATTTCACTAAAAAATAGCAATTGCCTGTACCTATAAACTCAACTTTTAGAAAGCGCTTTCTGAAAGAATAACCAAAGTATAACCTGTTTATATTTTTATGTCAACCGGTTGTCATTTGTTTTTTTATTAATCAAAAAGCATCTCATTTATTAATAAATGAGATGCTTTTTCTTTCTATAATAACTTTTAAAGACTTTCTCCATTTGTTTCAATTACATTTTTATACCAAGTAAATGAGTCTTTTTTATAACGTTTCATCGATCCATTGCCCTCATTATCACGATCAACATAAATCATACCATAACGCTTTTTCATCTCACCAGTTGTAAATGATACTAAATCAATAACACCCCATGGTGTATATCCTAAGACTTCAACACCATCATAATCAACTGCTTTTTCGATTGCTTCAATATGTTCTTTTAGATAACTTACACGTTCAGGATCATGAATTTCATGATTATCTTCAAGCTTGTCAATCGCGCCAAAACCATTTTCAACAATAAATAACGGTAACTGATAGCGATCATATAATCGATTTAACGTATATCGTAAACCATCGGGATCAATTGCCCAGCCCCAGTCACTAGATTTAATATACGGATTAGGAACCCCATTAGGTAGTCCACCATTCACAACATCACCTAAATGATCTGCTTCAGCATCTGCTTTAACAACTGTTGACATATAGTAACTGAATCCTAGATAATCAACTGTCCCTTTTTTCAATATCTCCATATCGCCTTCTTGAATCCCAACATCATAATTGTGACGTTCAAACTCTTTTAGTGCATAACGTGGGTATTCTCCACGAACATGAACATCTGGGAAAAAGAAGCGTTGATGCATTGCCTCTTCAGCAGCCATGATATCTTCCGGATCACATGAATAAGGATAAATTGGTACGTGTGATACCATGCATCCTATTTCAAAATCAGAATTAATTTTTTTACCAGCAATAACCGCCTTAGCGCTAGCCAAGAGTTCGTTATGTGCAACTCGATACATAATTTCTTTGGGATTTTCACCATCGTTCACAATAACTCCAGAATTAGTCCACAAAAAGATGGGGTTATTTGTATCCATTTGATTATTAATTTCATTAAATGTCATCCAATATTTTACTTTAGATTGATAACGTTTAAAGCAAACCGTAGCAAAATTTTCAAAAAAATCAATTAATTTACGATTTCTAAAACCACCATATTCTTTAGCTAAATGGAGTGGCATTTCAAAATGCGATAGGGTAATCACTGGTTGAATACCTTTTTTTAATAATTCATCAAAAACATCATCATAAAATTGTAATCCCGCTTCATTTGGTTCGCTTTCATCTCCCATTGGGAAAATACGTGACCACGCGATTGATGTTCGTAAGCACTTCAATCCCATTTCAGAGAAAAATTGAATATCTTCTTTGTAATGATGATAAAAATCAATTGCATCATGATTCGGATAAAATTTATCTGTTTCAATAGTTTCCGTAATTTCCCGCGGAACACCATTTGCTCCTGCAGTCATCACATCAATAACACTTGGCCCTTTTCCATCAACATTCCAGCCGCCTTCAAACTGATGAGCAGCCAAAGCGCCACCCCACAAAAAATCCTTCGGTAATTTAGACATTTTATTTTTCTCCTTTTGGAATTAATTCCATTATTGGTTCTCCATGGTGAATTTCATTTTGCGTATACGCAATAACATCTTCGTAATCATCTGAATTAGTCACAATTACAGGTGTTACTACTGAAAATCCTGATTCTTTTATCTTCTCTTGATCAAATTCAACAAGTAAATCACCCATTTTTACATAATCATGATTTTTAACTTGTGTTGCAAAATATTTTCCTTTTAATTCAACGATATCCATTCCAATATGAATTAAAACTTCTACACCATCTACAGATTTTAATCCAATCGCATGTTGTGTCTCTGTAGTCATGACAACCTGACCATCAAATGGTGCATATATTTTATTATCCGTTGGATTTACAGCAACACCTTTGCCCATTGCACCAGATGAAAATACTTCATCCTCTACTTCTGTTAACGCAATTACTTTCCCTGTTACAGGGCTATTAACAACGCCTGGTGCATTTATTACTGGCGTACTCATAACTGGTGCGACCTTAGCTGGTGCATCATCTAACTGTGCTTCCATTGTTGCGACTTCACTAACTGTTTCACCCGTACCAAAAATTTGAACAAGTAGAACTGAACCCACAATTGCTACAATACATCCAACAACCATACCAATAAATGAGTGTGGGTATTTAGGACTAATTGCATTTACAATGGTTAATAAACTTGGTAGTCCAGCATAAGCAAAATAATATGAATTAAAGAAACTTGTAATTAATGCACCAAACGCTCCTGAAATACAACCAAAGATAAATGGTTTTTTAAATCTTAATGTCACACCATAAATTGCTGGTTCTGTAATCCCAAATAATCCTGTAATAAATGCTGAAAGAGATATATTTTTTAATTCTCTGTTCTTAGACTTAATAAATACACCTAAAACAGCACCAACTTGTGCGACCACTGCAATTGTTTGAAAAGCCTGAAATGAGTCCATTCCATTCATTTTGAAATTGGCCATAACCATTGGCGTAACACCCCAATGGATACCAAAAATAACAAGTACTTGCCAGAAACCACCAATAATAACACCTGCTAAAGGTGGTGCAACTTTAACTAAATAATTATATCCTTTTGCGATTCCTTCAGCTCCAAGAGATGAAAGTGGTCCAATAATTAAGATTGTTAAAGGAACCATAATTAATAGACATAATAATGGAACAGCAAGTTCTTTAATAATGTCAGGTATCTTTTTACTCAAGAATCTTTCAAGATAAGAAAGAATCCAAACTAAAAATAATGGTGGCAATACTGATGATGTATAAACTGTTTGAGATAATGGAATACCCATAAAGTTAATACTTGTACCGCTAGCAATAGTTCCAGCCATCTCTGCCCATGTGGGACTAACTAATGCAGCACAACATGCAACAGCGATTAAACTGTTTGTTTTAAAATGTTTAGCTGCCGTTATGGCAATAAATATTGGTAAGAACGTAAATGGTGCCCAAGAAATAAAGCTTAAAACTTGATATGTACCACTTTTAGGAAAATTTGGCATAGCTAAAGTAATTAGAATTAAACTCCCTTGAATAATACCTGCCGCGGCCAATATGTAAACGAATGGGGCAAAAACCGCAGACATTGTTGCAATAACTCGATTCATTATACTTGTTTTTGGTGCTTCTACTTCCTCTACTTCTGAACTATCAATCATTGCTGAGAATGCATCATAAACATCCGCAACATGTGGTCCAATAACTACTTGGAATTGTCCACCACTTTCAACAACAGTGATAACGCCTGCCATTGCTGATATTTTTTCTTTAGCATCTGAAGGAACCTCATGTAGCACTAGTCGTAACCGTGTCGCACAATGCGTTGCTCCTGCTAAATTTTTTTCTCCACCAATTGCTTCTAAAATATCTGTAGCTAATTTTGTATAATCTCTAACCTTACTTGCCATATTTTTCTCCTCCTCAGATAAAAACGAATAAATAGAAAAAAATTGTAAACCCTTACAAATCTTTGTATATGTATATTTTAATTGTACGTGCACAATAAGTCAACACTTTTTTTGTAACCCTTTTCATCTAGATGTACAAGGCGGGAACAATGTTATACAATAAAGGATACATTATTTTAATGGAGGCATGAAATGTTAAAGTATCAAGAAATTGCTGATCAAATTGAGCTTGCAATTAAAAATAAAAATTTGAATCAAGGGACGCAACTCCCTAGTCTAAATGAACTTATTGCCAAATATGCCGTCAGTAAGACGACACTCGTTAAAGCTCTCACAACTTTAGAAGATAAGGGTATTATTTATCAAGTACAAGGTAGCGGAATTTTTGTTCGTCGTCAAAAAAGAGACGGTTACATCGCTCTAATGACGAACATGGGCTTTACAAAAGATTTAGAAAACAGTAAATTATCTACAAAAGTGATTGATTTAAAAGTTGAACTACCCAATGCTGATGTAGCCAGGGAATTAAATTGTGCTCCGGGTGAGGAAGTTTATTTAATAAAAAGAATTCGTTACATCGATAATCAAGTTCTCTGTATTGAGAGATCCTACTATCGAAAAAAACTTGTTCCTTATCTTAATCGCGAAATAATCAGTGAGTCTATTTTTAATTACTTGAAAGAAGTTTTAAAATTAAAAATAGGTTTCTCCGATAAATATTTACGTACAGACACCCTTAAAAAGACAGAATCAACCCTTTTAGAACTACCAGAAAATTCGCCTGGACTCTATATTGATGAACTTTTTTATACAGTAAGCGGTGAACCTTTTGATCTTTCTCAAACTATTTATAACTATAAACATGCTAACTTTTTTATTCAAAGTGGACAAAAATAAAACCATAATTAATAAATTAAAAACCTCAGGGCAATCACTTAAAAAGGTGATTACCCTGAGGTTTTTAATTTATTTCAAGATTCATTTAAAGAATTCTATTTAACTTCCATCTCTTTAATTTTATCGTTAATTTCTTTTTCAACTTTACGATGTTTGGGTGATAATCCTTCGGCAAAAAACAAGACACTACCGATTGCTAAGACATAAGTTAGGCCCATTGTAGAACTGTTCCAGAAAGATGCTCCATAATAAAGAATGCTGCGAGCACCATCATACAAGAAACGCATTGGTAACCATGGAAGAACCCAATCTTGGTAGAATTGAGGTACTAATGGTTGTGCCATTGCCAATAAAGGAATTGAGAAAAATAGTAAGAGGACAAATATAATTACCCCTGGGAAACCAATCCATGTCAATACCCCTGAGAATAACATTATAAAAGCAAAACTTGTAAATGATAAGAACGATGCAATTGTTATAAAATGTGTAAAATCAAATCCTAAAATCCATGTCGCATACGTAGCTGTTGCAAATCCAGTTAAAATTGCAAGTGCTACAGCTGAGATAATGAATGATGATTTAAATGAAAACTTGTGTTTCATTGATTTAAATTCTCTTGAATCTCCAGCGTAGAATAATAATAAACTAATAACCATGCTTGCAATCCAGACGGGTTGGAAGAACGAACTATTCGCTGATGTTAATCCAGCGGTTGAATGTCTAACGGTTGTTTTTACAGTGATTGGGTTATTTAACTTCAATGCAGTCACAGCGGGGACACTCATATTGGCTTTTGCCATATTTGTTAAAATTCCGGCTGAAATACCACCACCAATTTTTGTAACTATTGTTGATAGTGTCGAACCTAAAGTCGTTGACAATGTAGCATTTTTTGCTTCATTTGTTACAACAGTTACATTTGTAACATCTTTTGTTGTTGGATCAGCTAATTTTCCAATTGATGCCGAGAAATCTTTTGGAATTACAATAGCCGCATAATAATGTTGTTTATCCATTGCACTCTTAAGTGCCTTATCACTCTTAACGATATGCCAATCTAACGCCTTATTTTTGCTTCTAGTTAGATTTTCAACGATTTTGTTACCTTGCTTACCACTATCTTCATTAACAATGGCAACAGGTACATCTTTGAGCTCTGATTTTACAGATGGGATTTGCATCACCACCATAATAAATGTAAGTAATACCGAAACTAAAATGGCGAAACCTAAAAATTTATTTTTAAACATAATCATATTCCTCTTTTCTTTTTGAGTGAGCACTCAATCAATTACAAATACGATTATAACCTATCCACAAGTTTAGTCAACCCTAACTTTTAAATATAAACTATCAAAATAATAAGTTTGTCTTTTGTCATCGCTATCAATTGTGTCATAATAGGGCTATAAATAGGATGGTGAATATTATTAAAAATTCTGAATTAAAATTATATGCCAACTCGGATTTATTTAGAGATATAACAGATAAACAAAAACAAATTTTAATCGCCGCAATTGAATTATTCTCAGAAAAAGGCTATGCAAATACAAGTACAAAAGAAATTGCAAAAAAAGCTGGCGTGGCTGAAGGTAATATTTTTAGTAAATATAACAATAAACAAGGCTTACTTAACGCCATTATTGCCCCTGTCATTAAATCCATCTTACCTTCTGCAATGCACGACTTATTAGACGAGTCCATTGATCATTCAAATTTAACTTTGGATTCATTAATTCGTCCTTTGTTAAAAAATAGAATTATTTTTTTGCAAGAAAATGCTAAAGTTCTTAAAATTTTCATTTCTGAACTACTTTATGATAAATCGGTTGTTAAACAGTTATTAGAAAATATTCCCGCCCCATACTGGACGGCACTCAATTCAACTATTGATACACTAAAAGAAAAAAAACTAATTGTCAGTTGGGATAATCTCGAAATTCTTAAGGTTATTTGGTCAACTATAGGTGGTATTGTACTTGGTTATCTTCTTTTTGATCAATCGTTAACAAAAGAAAGTATTGAACATTCAGCAGATGCTCTGATAAACGCACTTAGTGTTTGATAAAAATAAATAATTAAAAATACCCATCGAGTAAACAAGTTACTGTAAAACCTTGTTTACTCGATGGGTATTTTTAATTCAAAGCAGATTATTCATACTAACTAATCTTTTTAATTACGCAGGAATACTATTAATAAATGTTTCTACTTCTTGTTTCGTTTTACGATTTTTATTAACTAAACGTCCTGTTTCTTTACCATTTTCATATGCAATAAAACTTGGAATACCGAAGACACTTAACTCAACAGCTAAGTCCATATTTTCATCTCGATCGACAGCTAAGAATGTGTATTCAGTATATTCTGATTCAATATTAGGCATTTCAGGTTTAATAAAAGCACAATCTGGGCACCATGTTGCAGAAAAAAATAGGATATACTTTCCATCTTTAATTTTATCCATTAATTCACTTACCGTTGTTTCTTTTTCTATACTTTTCATTTTTGCTACCTCCACTAATATGCTTACTTTTTATAAGTATATATCAGATTAGCCATTTTCAATTAAAATATGCTTGCTTATTTATTTTTATCTCTGATTAGTTTAGCTTCTTTATTACCTATATATAGGCTGTATGCAGAATACAATAATACTACAATAACAATCCATTGAATCACACTTGTATTAATATTCTTAACTAAAAGTACCGCAACTAAAACACCTATAATACCAAAAACAGAAAATAAGGTTATTTTTCTAGAATATTGATTGAGTTTTATAAATTGCATACTTCCTATTGGTAAAGAAAATGCACATCCCCCCATCATAATTGGAAATGCAGCAATCGGATCCATTCCCATCGCATAGACAGTTGCCATTGTTAATGAAAATGAGCCTATTCCAATATTATTTAATGCGCCATAAATAAATAATAAAAATCCTGTTACAACTAATTTCCAGCCAAATAGTTCGGTAGCGGTCCCACTAGCAGTGATTAGGCCTAATTTACCAGCGATGATTAACGCGGTTGCAACAAGTAATCCAACGATAACAAATGATCTAATACTATTTTCAGGTAATCTAACAACAAATCTCGGACCAATATAAGCACCCAGCACTTGGCAAATAATACAGACTAGTAACGTCTTAGTACCAACATTGATACTTGTAATATACGCCAGCGACATGACAAATATTGGAATAACATCTTGCGCATTTAACGTACCTGGTAATTTTTTCATAGAAACCCAATTAGCTTTCTGGTATATTGCTGTTGATATGGCAAAATCTGAAATTCCAAAAGTAGAAAAGAAAAAAATAACAATCTGCGATATTGGTGTCCATACTGAACTGGCCGGTTCTTTCATGAAGTCTGATTTATGTCTCATTAAATCACGCATAAAATAACAGATAAATATAAAATTAATAACAATAATTGCCGCAATCAACGTCTTTTGCATGATTAAATCTCCTAGTTAAATGAATCATAATAGTACAGTTTAACTCAATTTATTCCTAGATAAAATAGTCTATATTAATTTTTCTATTTTATACTATATAATTAGTCCTTTAAAGTCTAAAATTAGAAATATAAGGTATGCTACTGTTAATTGTTTATATAATTTATAAAAGGAGATGCACTATGCTAACAGACTTTTTTGCTTATAATTCATTTAGTCATTTGAAACTAAAGGTAGATTCATTGATTCCATATGGTTTTACAAAAACAGCAGAAGAAATCTATAATTATCAAGTTTCAATTCTTAATAATCAATTTATACTAACCGTCTCAATTTCCCCCTCTGAAAAAATTAATACTACTATTATTGATGCTCTAACTAAAGAAGAATATACACTTTATAAAAATCAGTCTGCAACAGGATCATTTGTCAGTTCAATCAGAAAATCAGTGATTGAACAACTGGATTTAATTGTTGCTAGTTGTTTTGAAACTACTCCAGTATTCCAAACTGCTGATTCACAATCTATCATTAATTATGTACAAGAACATTATCAGACCAATCTAGAATTCCTCTGGAAACAGTTTCCAAATGACGCTGTTTTACGTCGATCAGATTCTAAAAAATGGTATGCCGCTTTAATGAAAATTCCAGCAACTAAAATAGGCTTGGATTCCGAGAAATTAGTTGAAATACTTAATATTCGAATGGATCCTGACCTGCTCATCAATAAAATAGACAAAAATCAAATTTTTCCAGGGTACCATATGAATAAAAAACACTGGGTTTCAATTTTATTAAATGGCCAAAATAATTTAGACACTGTTTATTCTTATATTGATACTAGCTATGGACTAGCTAAATAAAAGGCGAACTAAAAAAATCCATTCTAATAGTCAACAAAATTTGAACTTGTTTACTTAGAATGAATTTTCGCTTATCATTAAACACTTGTACTTTTTTAGTATATACGTAGCTTTGTAGCTCAATTTTATCTACTTATTAATATTTTCTTTAAATAGGTTGTATATATCATCAACTGTATTCGATTTTTTTAATTCTTCCACAAATGAGTCATGGACAAGTAATTTCGATGTATTTGATAAATACTGTAAATGCTTTCCATCATCTTTTTCTGGAATTAGAAATGAGATAACTGTATCTACTGGCTGATTATCAAATGTTTCCCATTCAATAGGCTCACGTAATTTAACAATTAGCATTGCTGATTTATTAATCGATTCATCCTGTGCATGAGGTATCGCAATGCCTTTTTCCATCCCTGTCGTTCCCTCAGACTCACGAATCTTATACTTATTTAAAATATAACTTTCATTATTCGTATATCCTAATTTTTTAGCAAAATTTGCTAAAAAATGTAAGAGTTCTTCTTTATCAGAAACGGCTACGTTCAATTCAATGTTTTTTCTTTTCAATATATTATCGAATTCATTTTCATTCATTTTTATATCATTATCTTGCTCTTGTTCAAAGTTGGTATTACTACCTACATTCATCACTAAACTATTATTTTTTTTAGCTTGGCGACCAGCAATAGCGGCTAGTAAGACAGCAGATACAAGTGATCCAATAATAATCCATAATACCCACAGTAATGGTTTATTCACTAACGGTAATACAATAAATCCACCATGTGGAGCCGGTACACTAATTCTAGTTACATAGGTTAAAATCGCAGCAATCGAAGAACCAACCATAAATGCAGGAATATTTAGTAGCGGATTCTTTGCCGCAAATGGAATTGCACCTTCTGTAATATGAGTTGATCCTAATAAAAAGTTAACGTAACCTGCGCTGCGCTCTTTATCTGAGTATGCTTTTTTGTTGAACAGTACAGCAAACCCTGTTGCCAATGGTGGCGCAATACACGCTGCAGAAACTCCTGCCATAAAGAAATAATTTCCCTGTGCTAAAAGAGCTGTTCCGGTTAAATATGCTGCTTTATTAATTGGCCCACCCATATCTGAAGCACACATAATTCCAACAACTAATCCTAATAGAATGGGACTTGAATTTTCTAAACCCTTTAAAAACGTCATCATTCCTTCATTAATTGTTGCCATTGGAACTGATAGATACCAAATAATAGAGCCTGATAAAAATACTCCAATTACAGGTAAAATAAAAATGGCTTTCAGTCCATCTAATGATTTAGGTAGTTTTTTTAATAAGAACTGTAATATTAAAATCGTATACCCTGCTAAAAATCCACCAATTATTCCACCTAAAAATCCCGTTCCATTTGTATATGCTATCATTCCCGTTACAAATCCAACTATCAATCCAGGTCTTTTACCAATAGCCTCAGCTATATAGGCACATAGAATTGGAACCATAAGATTCATTGCAAATCCGCCAATAGTGTTCAATAAATGTGCTATATCGTTATATTGAGGGCTTTTTATGTCTGCTGAATTAATTCCCCAAAAAAATGATACGGCTGTTAACACTCCCCCAGCAACTACTATTGGTAACATATGTGACACTCCATTCATCACGTACACATACATTTTGTGCCAAAATGAGCCAGATAAATTTACTGTTTCTTCATTCGATGAAATTTTTGCTCCTTTTCGATGATAGGTAGGTAAATTATCATCTGTCAATATTTGATCAATTAATACATCTGCCTCTTTCATACCTTTCGTAACTGACACATTTATCATTTTTTTACCATCGAATCGATCAATATCTACATCTTTATCTGACGCAATTATTACACCATCAGCATCATCAATTTCTTGTTGTGAAAACGCATTTTCTATACCACTTTGACCATGAGTTTCAACTTTAATTGATATACCTCTTTTTTTAGCGGCTTGTTCTAAGGCCTCTTGCGCCATGTATGTATGCGCAATTCCTGTTGGACATCCAGTAGCTGCAATTATTTTATATTTTGTCATCTTAATTCCTCCTTAATATTAGATATTTTTACCTGCTTAGTCAGCTCTTTTACATTCGAAAAATCTGTTAACCCTTTTGAAAATGCCGTTGAACTCGCGGCTGCTATACTTTCTCTAAATACTTCTTCTATTTTTTTGTCCCCTATCGCTACCCCTGCTAAAAAAGTTCCCAACATGGTGTCGCCGGCCCCAGCCGTGTTAACAACGGTTCCTTTAGGGACAGTTCCATATAACACAACCTCTTTATTTATAAACATTGCACCACCGCCACCCAATGATAATAAAATATTTTGTGCACCCAATTTAATTAATTCTTTTGAATAAGTTATCAATTCATGTTGAGATAGTTTATGTTCTACGCCAAACCAACTCATTAATTCTTCATCATTTGGTTTTAAAATATAAGGATTATATTTCAATGTATCCAGTACGGTTTGATAACTAGTATCCAAAACTAGCTTATATCCTTTTTCCTGCGCCTGCTTTGCGATACTAATTAAAATTTCTTCAGAGATTCCGTCAGATAAACTACCAGATACAACTAATGTATCCTTTTCATCTAAATTTTGAATCTTATCCATGAACTGATTTATTTCATCATCACTAACATGTGGACCTTTATTTACTAATTTATACTCCGTATCTTGCTGAATTACTCTTGTAAAAACATTAATTCGTGTATTAGCATCGATATGTACAAAATCAGTTTTTATATTGCACCTTGCCAACTCAGACTCAATATACGCATTAGTAAATCCTCCACCAACTCCAATAGCAGTACTTTCTACGCCTTTCTTTTTTAGAATAAAACTAACATTAACTCCTTTACCATTCGCTTGTATTTCATAATTTTCCGTTCTATTAACAATATTTTTTTTCATTTCATCGGTTTGGATAAAAAGATCAATAGCTGGATTCAATGTACATGTATATATCATAATTTTTACCCCTTTCTTCTACCTACCAATACTACATCTGACAGAAATGAAAAGGTTTTCAATATATGATTTTGTATGCTACAATTGAAAATAAACAAACAATCAAGGTGAGGTGACCAGTAATGTCTCTTAGTAACTCCGAAAAGATTCTTTGGCAAGTCATTCAAGATAACCTAGAAGATATTCCGATATTAACAATAACCAACCTTAGCGATTTAGCTCATGTATCAACCGCTACAGTCGTACGAACGCTCAAAAAAAAAGGCTACAGCGGTTATATGGATTTTAAACAATCTATAATTACTAAAGAAAAAGAAAAAAAATATAAGAATATTCAGAATATGGATCACGATATCCAACAAGTCATTATGAAGAATGAACATGAACTTAATAACACACTACGTATGCTTGACGTTAATACCATAGAAAAAACAGTTCAAAAAATTAAACGTTCAAAAAAAATATACATTTTCTCAAGGGGTTTTTCTGAATTAATTGCAATTGAAATGCTAACAAAATTTGAATTATTAAATAAAAATTGTGTCAGTTTTACGGATCCCAATATTATTAAACAAATTAGTCACAGGATTACATATAATAATATTTTAATTATTATTTCATTGAACGGAACTACTGCAGAACTCCTTGAAGGTGCTAAAAATACGTATAAAAATGGAGCCGATATTATTGTATTAACAACCAACAAATTAAGTCCACTTATTAAATATTCAGATTCCGTGTTTATCGGATTTAAATCTGAAATTTCATATTTCCCTGAATTTGAAGTTAAATCTCGTTTACCATTACAGGTAATGAGCCGTATACTTTTAGATTCTTATGCAATTCGAACAAAGAAAGCTAGCAAATAAATTTATTTCACTTCTACTTTTTTTCATTACTAAATCATTAAAAATAAAGAGGCTAAACATGACGTTTAGCCTCTTTATTTTACTATTTTAATACCTTATCAAACCACGATGTAGCAGTACTTTCAAGAACGACATTTAAATCTTCAATATTCTTTTTACCAACTGTGTTCATCCATTCTTTACCTTTTTCTTCACCATCTTTAGCAAATGGTTCGATACCTTTGCTCCATGTTGCACGTCCACAAAGTACACCATTAAATGTTGATTTTGCTTCATGAGCAAATACTAAAGTATCTTGGAATAATTGTGCCGATACACCACCACTTAAGAAAATAAATGGTAATTTGGTTGCATCACTTTGTTCTTTAAATATATCTAATGCTTCTGTCTTAGAATATACCACCTCATTATCGTCGTTAAACCCTTCCACATAATCCATATTGACTGGCACTTCTACTTTAAGTACATCTACTTTATATTCAGGTTTAGAAAATTCTTTCATCATTTCAATAACTTTATGAGGTTTTACTTTAGCATACTCTGAACCTTTAACATCGTCATTAGTTGCATCATAAGAAACCAATTCTAAAAATAATGGCATATCTTCTGCAGCACATTCTGAACCAAGACGCTCCATATATGCATGTTTCATATTATTAATCTCAGCATTTTCGTCTATATCATAATAAAGTAAGAATTTAATAGCGTCAGCGCCCTCTTCTTTAAGACGACGAACTGACCAATCTGGTAATAAGTCAGGTAAGCGACCTGGGGTAGTAACATCATAACCCGTTTTTTCGTATGCAACTAGTAATCCAGTACTTGCATTACGGACCTTTGCTGCTGGAAGACCATATTCTGGATCAAGTAATATTGCTGAAGCGTATGGTGTTAATTCTGATGAAATTACTTTTTTAAATTCAACGATATCTTCTTCATTTGCTGGCTTATTTGCTGCTGCTGCCAACATTTTTTTTAAAGATCCTCGTTGATCAATTGCTAATGCTGCAATTACGCCTTTTTCATTTGAAAGTGCTTTAAGTCCTGCCAATTTATTTGGTGTCATTTTTATTCCGTCCTTTATTATTTTTTTACTTCTCTCATCCACTTATAATTCTATCTTTGAAGAATATGAAAAGGTTTTTAAAATTTCATTTTTTACATACCAATTAAAAATAACTTAACAATCATAAATACCGTTTACTCCGACTAGCTCTTAATAAAGAATCAGTTAATATCATTTTTTATATTTTAAAGTACCATTTAAATATGTTTCCTCAAAATTTAAATCATGATCTAAAACAATGAAGTCAGCATCTCTACCTGCCGCAATACTTCCGCACTTATCATCAATTCCAACGCTTCTAGCGGGCACATAACTAGCCATTTGGATTGCTTCTTCAGGAGTAGAAATATTCCAATCAACAACATTTTTAACTGCTTCCATTAATTTTAAGACACTACCAGCTAAACTTCCTGACTCTAACCTTGCGGCGCCATCTTTAACAACAACTGGGAACTCACCTAATGTATAATTTCCATCAGGCATTGCACCAGCACGCATACAATCAGTTACTAATACAATGTGGTCTGCTCCTTTAACGTTAATTAAAATTTTAGCAGATGCCGGATTAACATGTTGACCATCACAAATTAGTTCATCATAGACACTACTTAATGACATTGCTGCGCCAACCATCCCTGGCTCTCTATGATTAAGTGGGCTCATTCCGTTATACGTATGAACGAAAATAGATGCACCAGATTCTACTGCAGATTTAGCTTGATCAAACGTAGCATCACTATGCCCCAATGCTACTTTGACCCCTTGTTTAGTTAAGGCCTCAGTAAATTCTTTAACACCCTTTCGCTCAGGTGCAATCGCAATTTTTCGAATAAGTCCATGCGCTAATTTTTGCCAATGCTCAAAAATATCTATACTTGGATCTAAAAAGTATTTAGGATTTTGCGCACCTTTGTGTTTTTCAGTAAAAAATGGACCCTCAAAAAAGATACCCTGTATTTTTGCACCACGTACTTCACCATGACGCTTACCAAAGTCAGAAATAACTTCGTTCAACGTTTCTGGAGCTGCCGTCAATGTTGTCGGCAGAAATGAAGTAACGCCACATTCTAATAAACCTTCAGACATCATTTTTGCGCCCTCAAAATCGTTATCCATCACATCATATCCCTTTAAACCATGGACATGTGTATCTACAAGCCCTGGTGCAATCCATTTACCCGTATATTCTTTGATATCACCATCAGGTTTTTCTTGTTGATAATCACCAAATTTACCATCAATAATTGCCAAGTACCCTTCATTTTCAACCGTGTTTTTCAAGAAAAACTTATCTGCATGAATATAATATATTTCCACCAGTAATGCCTCCTATATTATTTTTGTTAAAAAGAAACTAGCCCATTATCCATAGTCTAGTTCCGCAGGCCTCTTCTAGAATAACTTGAAGAATGCACCTACTAAGCCAACAACTACTGTGAGCCCAATCAACATCAATGGAGATTTACCTTTTTTCAACATCCAGTAACAGAAGAATGTATAAAGAAGCGGTAATAATGCCGGCATCACTTTATCAATAACACCTTTTTGTAAATCAATATCAATTTTCCCAGCATGAATCACAACACCAAATTTAAAGTTAACGTATGTTGCAACCAAGGCTCCAACAACAGTTAATCCAACTATCGACGCAGCACGTGATATTTTTTTTGTATTTTCCTTCATACTCGAAATAGCACGAGTACCAGTTCTATACCCATAATTCATTAACCAGAATAGTAACCCAAAATGCACTGCATTAAAGACAACAAGGAATAAGATCGGTCCAAGTGGATTTCCATTCATTGATAATGAAACCCCAACTCCGGCTGTAATAGGTAGCAACGTTAACCAGAACATCGCATCCCCAATACCACCTAAAGGTCCCATCATTGCTACTTTGATACCACGAATAGTTGATCTATTTTCTTTATTTTCTTCCATTGCTAAAATAACACCTTGAACAAATGTTACTAAAAATGGATGTGTATTAAAAAATTGTAAATGATCAAGCATTGCATATGAGAAATCTTCTTTATCTTTATGAATTTTTTTCAATCCAGGAATTAAACTATAAGTCCACCCACCACCTTGCATACGTTCATAATTAAATGAAGCCTGTAAAAGTAGTGAACGCCAAACCATTTTGTTTAAATCTTTTTTTGTAATTACCTTTTCAACAGTAGGATCGTTATAAGTATCTGGGATCACAACATCATTGCGATCAAATTTCTTTTTAGATGCCATCACTATAGTCCTCCTCTTCATTAACTGTTACGGTTGCTACTTTTTTTCCACCATTATCAGATTTTGCTCCACCAATAAAGAAATCATAAGCAGCGATTGAAATACCAATGATTGCGACTCCTAAGATTGGTAAGTTACCATATGCTGCAACAACAAATCCAATTGCGAAGAATGGTGCGTACGCTGTCTTCCACATAATTTTTAACAACATGGCAAATCCAACAGCTGGCATAATACCACCGGCCGTACTTAATCCTGTTAAGATCCATGCAGGAACGGCTTCAACCATTCCTTGCGCTTTACTTGCACCGAGGAAGATTGGTAAGAACGCCATAATGAAGTAGAAAACAAACAAGATTAGCGGACCCATGTAGTTCAATCGATCAATTTTCTTATCATTACCTTCCATCGCGTATTCATCCATTTTATGCATAACTGGTGAGTAAGCTGTAAATAGTAATGTAACTAAACCTTGTACGGCAACTGCAAATGGTACGGCAATACCAACTGCTAATGTTGGTGTTTGATGAGCAATAATTGCAAATGCGGTTCCCATAATTCCACCAATAACAACATTAGGTGGCTGTGCTCCAGCAAGTGGAACCATTCCAGCCCAAACTAATTCTAATGTACCACCAACAATTAAGCCGGTTTGAAAATCTCCTAATATTAGACCAACTACTGCACCAGTAACGATTGGTCTATGAATATGTGTTAAACCACTATACATATCGATACCGGCAATACCAGCCCATAGTCCAATTAATAACGCTTGTACTAACATATAAATTTCCTCCTTTTTATTATTATATTTACGTTTTTAATATTCTTTCAGTAAGCGCATCATATCTGATGCCTTTTCATTCGGAATACCTTGAACCTCTAGTTCAACACCCAAATCATGCATTTTATTGAATGCTTGAACATCGGTATCATCGACTGAGATAGTTGCCGATAATTGTTTCTTCCCTTCTGAAAAATGTAAATTACCAATATTTACTTTCTTAATTGGGACACCTCCTTCAATAATTTTAGCCATGTCTTCTGGCGTACGAACAACTAATAATATTTTTTGTTTATCCGAGGCTTTACCAATAATACGAATCGTTTTTTTAATATCGAAAAAGCGGATTCCAACAGTTTCAGGAATAACCATCTCCATTAAACTTTGCTGTACATCATCTTTAGAAACCTCATCATTCGCAACTACAACTAGATTAGCGTCAATCGTATTAACCCATGTCATACCAACCTGTCCATGAACAAGTCTGTTATCAATTCTTGCAAGTAAAATGTTTGGTGTTGTCATAATAAATTCCTCCTTGAAATTTTTATTTATAGGCATGTAAAGTTACACCTTTAACTACACGATTTACGGTACCGCTTGGTGAAGGTGTATCTGGTGTGTTTCCCACTTTTACTGAACTTAATAATGAAATAGTTTGCGCATACATAACATCAGCAAGAGCCAGATATCCTTCTGGTAAAAGGGCATCTCCTGATTCAAATGTGAAACGATCACCACTAAAGTTATTCTGTCCCTCAATATCAATCCCAATTACTTTAGCGGCAATTTTATCTCCACTCACTTCTTCTAAAATATCAATATCGTATTGACGTGTATATTCTTGATTGTTAACAAATACAAAAACTAATGTTTTCTCGTTGACGAACGATTTAGGTCCATGTCGGAACCCCATTGAAGAATCAAACATTGTTGTTAGCTTACCTGCCGTTAGTTCAAGAATTTTCAACTGTGCCTCTCTTGTTAATCCCGATAAACTTCCGGACCCAAGATAGACAACCCGATCAAATTCCATATCAATAACAGCTTTTATTTCAGCTTCACGTTTAATCACTTCATGACCCATTGCAATAATAGTCTCAACATATTTTTCTTTAATATCCTTACGTGTTGTATCAAAAATTAATAACGCTGAGAGTGACATACAACTGTATGATCCAGTCATTGCAAATCCCTTATCATTAGACAGCGCAGGCATCATCAATAACAAATTACGTTCGTCATCTTTTGTACCAACAGCAAGTTTCCCTTCCGGAGCACAAGTAATTGTAATTTGATATAAATTTTTAATTATTTTTCTTGAAATTTCAACAGCGGCAACACTTTCAGGACTATTACCACTCCTAGCAAACGAAACTAAAATAGTCGTAGCATCTGGTACTAAATAATCATATGGTGCAGATACGATATCGGTTGTTGGAATACTTTCAAACTGATAATTTGCACGATCCCCGTGGTTACTTAAGTATGGTGTTACAGTATCACCAACATAAGCGGATGTTCCTGCTCCTGTAAAAATGACCCGAATCAACCCGTTCGAGGTAGATTTAACTGATTTTAAAAATGTCTTTATTTCGTCTGACTTTTCACTAAAATTATTAAATGCCTCAGTCCAAAGTTCAGGTTGTTGTTTAATTTCACCTGTTGTAATATTTGCGCCCATTATTTCCAACTCTTTTTCATTCTTCTCAAACATATTAAGCTCTCCTTTAGATGCCATTATCATCTATTTCTACTCTTTTTTTTGTTTCAAATTGCATAATACCTTTTTTACCAGCATCCAGTGCTTTCTCCATAAACGCGCTCATGTTCAAATCCCGGTTAAATAACATATCTAATAACATCGGTATATTCGATCCTGTTAAAACGCTTACATTATTATGCAGTAATTTTATTTTAACTGCTTCATTAAATGGTGTTCCTCCAGGAATATCAGTAAAGAAAACTATTCCATCTAAGCCGTTTAATTTGTTAAGCGCTTTCATATAGTCGCCGCTTAAATCTTCCGCGGTCATTCCTTGTATAAAATCACAAAGAATAAAATTTTCTTGTTGTCCGGCAATAAGTTCAATATTTGATCCCATTCCAGTTGCAAAGTTCCCATGTCCAGCTACTACCATACCAATCATATAATTATCCTCCCTTATTTATTGTGTCGAATATGATAAGTAAATTTATCACCCCTCGCAATACTCAACGTAAATTCAATTACTTCATTTTTTGTGTTATACGTCGTTCGCTCTAATTTAAGAACAGGTGCACCTTCATAAAAATTTAATAAAGTTGCATCATTGCCTGCCATAACACCTGCTGTTAAAGATTCATCAGCCGTTTTTACAATCTGGTTATAATCATCTAAAAAAATGACATACATCGCTTGCTTATTTAATGTCTCCACAGTTAAAGAGGGAAATTTAGCATACGGTAAGTAAGTTCTCTCTAACATCATTGGTTCATCTGATGCAAGTCTTAATCGTTTTAATTTAATTACCTTGGTACCAACTTCAACTTTTAAACCTTGAGCAATAAACTCATTAGCACTAATAACATCAAAGCTAATTATTTTACTACTCGGTTCTTTATCAAGGGAAACCATTTGTTCTGTAAAACTAAACGTTCCCCCTAAATCAGTCTTAATTTTAGCGATATTCGACACAAATGTTCCTTTACCATGTTGGCGATATACATAACCCATTAGTTCTAACTCATTTAGTGCTGTTCGGACAGTCGTACGACTCATATCGTAAGCAATAGATAAATCACGTTCAGACGGTAATTTATCATTCACCTTTAGATTCTTTTCAATTTCTTCTTTTAGCGTATCTACTAATTGATCATAGAGTGGACGCTCATAATTACCGTTTAACATTACTTTTCCCCCAAGTGGTTACTACCACATACATAATATATTATTTTTAAAACTCTTTGTCAATAGTTATTTTTATATTAACTATTATTAAATCATTTGTATTTTCAACATTGGTACCTACCATTAATCATGTTTTTTAATTCCCCCCTTCTAAAGTAATCATATTTCACTTTAAAGTTATAGATTATTAGCGACACACTACTTCGCTGTATAAAATTATCGTGACCGATATGACTTGCTTTCTAATTATATCAATTAAGCATAACTTTTATTTATTAGATTCTAAACTCATATAAATTCTTTCTACAATAAATACGTAAGGGTACTAAAAAGTTACTTTAGTCTAAATAATATACATCTAAAATAAAACGTTTACATTTTAGTAAAAGTTTAGTAAAATGTAGTTGTTAACTAAAAGAATGCGTTTTCACGTTTATTATTTTTATGTTTTGCTATTATGAATAACAATTTCTTTTACCAAAAATCTATTATATAGGAAGAGGTCATTAGAATGGATACAAATAAATTAACGATTGATGCCGAACGATTTGCAGCTGCAATTATTGCCGGAAATCCTAAGCAAACAAATGAAGATAACAAGATATATATTAAACGTCAATTGACGTTATACCTTGAATCAGTTTTGTTAGTTAATGATTTTAATTCTTTAGAAGAAAACCAATTAGGTTCTGCTAAAGAAAAACAACGTCAAGCAATTTTAGATAAGATTATCGAACACAGATATAACTAATTTTAACTACACTCGAAAGGAATTAAACTAATGAAAAATTCTAAAGATTTTAAACAATATGCTTCATATGCCTTTGGTGCATTTGGACATGATGCCTTTTATGCAACACTTAGCACTTATTTTATGATTTTTATTACAAGTCAATTATTCGTTACAAAGGATGCTGGTTTCAACGCTAAAATGATTGGTTACGTCACAACTATGATGGTTGTTATTCGAATTGTTGAGATCTTTTTTGATCCTTTAATTGGTGGCGTTATTGATAATACTCGTACTCGTTGGGGGAACTTTAAACCATGGTTACTAATCGGTTCAATTGTCAGTTCAATTGGATTAATCCTTATTTTCACTGATTTTGGTGGTTTAGCTACAAGCAATCCTTATCTTTACTTAATTCTTTTTGCCATTGTTTATATCATTCTAGATAGTTTCTATTCATTTAAAGATATTTCATTCTGGTCAATGTTACCAGCTCTAAGTGTCGAATCAGAAAAACGGACTAAATTTGGAACAATTGCTCGTTTTGGTTCAACATTAGGTGCTCAAGGTGTTATTATCGTTATCGTCCCAATCGTTGTCTTCTTTTCAAAAATGTTCTCAGGTACAACTGGTAATACACAAACAAAAGCAGGTTGGTTAGGTTTTGCTATTGTTATCGGTTTGGTTTCATTCTTAGGTGCTTTAGCAACTATTTTAGGAACTAAGATTGAAAAAAATGCAATTCGTGAAAATACTGAAAAAGTTCGTTTCCGTGATGTTTTCAAAGTTATCGGTAAAAATGATCAGTTAATGTGGTTATCATTATCATATTTCCTTTTCGCTTTTAGTTATGTTATTACAAATTCACTTTTGATTTACTACTTCAATTATGTTTTAGGTAGTGCAGCTGCATTTACTACTGTTGGTGTTCTAACAGCAGTCTTAGGAATTATTTCAGTTTCATTGTTCCCAACTTTAGTTGCATTGGTTCATCGTCGTGCTATCTACCTTGGCGGAATCGCTGTCATGCTATTGGGTTACATTCTCTTCCTATTTGCTGGTACTAACCTTGTTGTTGTCTTAATTGCTGTTGGCTTATTCTTCTTCCCATATCCACTTGTTTTCTTAGCAGCATTGATGACAATTACGGATAGTGTTGAATACGGTCAATTAAAGAGTGGAACACGTAATGAATCTGTTACTTTAGCAGTTCGTCCTTTGTTGGATAAATTAGCTGGTGCCTTCGCTAATGGTGTTGTTGGTTTTGCCGCAATCCAAGCTGGTATGACAGGTAGTGCTAAACCAAGCGATATTACAAACAGTGGTTTACTACAATTCAGAATGTACATGTTCTTCGTTCCAATGGCCTTAATAATTGTTGCTGCTCTTATCTTTATGTCAAAAATTAAATTGACTGAAGCTAAACATGCTGAAATCGTTACAGAATTAAAAAAGAAATTAGATTAATATAATTAAAAAAACAGCGATCAGATAAAATCTGGTCGCTGTTTTGCTGTCTAATCGTTAAGTCCTTTACCATCAAGAATTTTCGGAATATATTTAATAATTCTAGCCTCACGCGTTTCTGTTTTTTTAGCATCTGCAAAATAACGTGCATACGTTTTTTGACGTCCAAGCGTTAACGTTTCAAAAAATTCTTCCAATTCTGGCATTTCATTCATTTTTTTCTGGAATTCCACTGGCAACACTAATTCAGTTGGTTTACCCTTAGGAACCTTTAACCCAGCCTTTTCTGCATTAATTGCTTGTTGAATGTAATCACTTATCTCTACTTTTAAATCAGTAACATCTTTTAAGCTATGAAATCTAATTTGGCGACCAACCTCAGTATGTTCGCCCGTTGGAACTAAAATACCCTTACCATCATCAATCAGAGTTCCTTTTAAGAAAAGTAATGCCATATACTCTTTAAATCCTTGAATTAAGACAATATTTTTACCATTTAGTGTATAACAAGGTTTGCCCCATTTAAATTCTTCAGTCAGTCCCGTTTCGAGTGCAAGTTCTCTTAACTGTGTCATTTCTTCTTTCCATTGTGTTGCTTTTTCTAAGTGTAAATCAACTTTTGGATTCTTTTTAATTTCTGTCATTGTCTTAACCCCTTTATTTTATAATCTTTTTTCTGGATTTAATTGTAGCCCAATCAATGAACATAACAAGAAAAATGCAGCTAATAATATCGTTTTAGTTCCCATTATCGGTACCATAGCACCCATAGAAATTGCGCCAAAAAGAAATGCTAAGACGACACCCAACATCCGCCAACCTTTAGCCATTGCGATTATATTACCTTTAACAATTCCGTCATAAAAACTTTCAGCCATTGTCCTCAAATTACCCGTCATCATAAATGACGTAAAAGGTCCTCCGTTGATTTGTCTAAATTCTTGAAGTTGAGCTGCTGCAACCATTGAAATGATTCCTGTAGATAACTGTGCTGGCCAATTTCTTGGAATAAATGCAACAATAATTAAAAGGATCGTCTCAATACCGATAACAAATCGTTGTCGTTTATTAATTGAATCTTCTTCTTTAAATCGATGTTGCAGATTTCTAGTTATAATAATACCAATCATAAAAGCAAAAATTGGAATCAGATGATCGAATATGGCCCCCCATTTCATTTGGCCCATATCAATACCTAATATAATTAAATTTCCGGTTTGCATACCAGCGAAAACACCATCATGTACGATATAGGTATACGCATCAAATCCCCCGCCGGCAAATATTAATCCAGCGAACAGTACCCTATCCAATAGTGACATTGGTTTTTTCATCAAATCCTTCTTTCAGATTGTACTTAAAATATTCTTTCAAATTAAGTATACTAAATTATCAGAAGTTAACAAGAATATACGATTAATTTTTACTATTAAAGACGTTATCAAGCGATTTTTTCTGTTTTAAAGTTTATAATGAAATTAGTTTTTATAAGACAAGGGAGATTACTTTTATGCATTTAGCCATTATTGGTGCCGGACCACGAGGTCTGATTACACTTGAACGACTCATTGCTTGGCAACAAGCAGATCCTTCAAATTCACCACTTACTATTGATTTATATGATCCATATGGTGTTGGTGGGCGCGTATGGTCACCAACTCAACCACACGAATTAATCATGAATACCGCAGCTCAACAAATTAGTTTATTCTATGGAACAAGCGTCCAATCTATTGGTCCAGTTATCCCAGGACCAAACATTTTCGAATGGGCTCAATCTGATGCTCATGATTTTATCGAAATAAATAATTATTCAGCGGATTTTTTAACTGAAATTAAAGATTTACATCCAAACGATTATGCAACAAGAGCACTTTTTGGTGTTTATATCCAATGGTACTACGCTGAATTACTTAAACGTGCCTCTAACAATATCACAATTAATTTGAATAAAAGTACGGTTACACAAATTTCAAAAAAAGCTGATCAATTTGAAATCACAACCGCCTTACCTTCAGTTAGCATCGTTGACTATGTCGTAATGTCTTTAGGTAATCTTGAAAATGAATTATCTGTCGGACAAAAAAGATTTGATACATTCGCTACAGAAAACAAGTTAACTTATGTTTTACCAGGCTTTCCAAATGAAACAAAACTAGATCATATCACGCACGAAGATACTGTTATTTTACGTGGCTTAGGTCTTAGCTTCTTTGATTTAGTGACCCGTTTGACTGTAGGCCGTGGTGGTCTATTTAAGCGATTAGAGAACGGGCAACTACAATATCAAGCAAACGGTAACGAACCTCACATTGTGGCAGGTTCGCGTCGTGGATGGCCTTATCATGCCAAAGGGGATAATCAAAAATCACCCGGCGAAGAAACTCAAGCTCATTTTTTAACGGCGGCTAAAATGGCAGTTTTCATGGAAAATGGTACCGTTTCTTTCAATGAATTTTGGACCTTATTAAGTCATGACGTTGAATATCAATATTATTCATTACTTGTCGCACAGAATTATCCAAAAATCGATTTAACAAAATTCCAATTAGCTTTCTTAAAAGATCCTAAAGTAACCGTTGAGCGATCAATTATTCTTGAAGAAGATCGCTTTAATTGGGATCATCTAGGAAATCCAATGACTAAAAAACCTAATGAAGATTTCAAAGCCGTTATGTTAGACCATTTACAAAAAGATGCAGTAGATGCAAAATTAGGTACTAAGACCGGACCATTGACCAGTGCTCTTGAGGTTTTACGTGACTTACGTCTTCCGGTTAGACAATTAATTGATAACCGTCTCTTAACAGATGATGACTATTTAACTAACTTCTTAGGCTGGTTTAATTCATTAAATAACTTTTTAACAATCGGGCCTCCTACCATTAGAGTTGAACAATTACGGGCACTCGTTGAAGCTGATGTTGTTACACTATTAGAACCTGGAATGGTCGTCGATACTAAAGATCATCAATTTGAAACATATAGTGCAAACCAACCAGATCAACGCTACTTAGCAACAACTCTAATTGAAGCACGCGTTCCTGCTGTTCATGCGACAACAGCAACAAGTCCTTTAATAAAACAGTTACTCGATACAAAAATCGCCAATCCTTTAATTTTAAATCCAACTAAAGGTGATTCTGTTATAGATGGCGCAGTCAACGTTGACCCTGTCAGCAATTTATTACTAGATGAGCATAAGACACCGCAACCTGGTTTATACTTCTGGGGTGTTCCGACTGATGGTGTTCATTGGCTAACAGCTGCAAGTCCAAGACCTTTTGTAAATGATGTTAGTTTACGCACAGCTAATGATATTGTTAAAGCTATTTTTACAGAAGAGTCACATAAATAATAATTAAAAAAGTGAATCATACCCTATATTGAGAATAGAGTATGACTCACTTTTTTAATATCTTTTACCTATTAAATTGACGTTAATTAATCCTAAAATAATAATTTTCTACTTGAGGATAACATTATATTCTAAATCATGATAAAATCATTAACTAGATATCCATCAACATTTCTTTATTAATTATGCTACTTAAATCAAAGGAGAAAAATGATAAAATCAATTATGCACGATGAAATATTTCTCGCACAAAAAGCTGAGATTGCAACTAAAAATGATGGCTCAATCGTAACCGATTTATTAGATACATTAGAAGCAAATAAAGAGGTTTGTGTTGGAATGGCTGCCAATATGATTGGTGTGAATAAACGAATTATCGTTTGCCAATTTGGTAATCTAAATGTTCCCTTTATTAATCCTAAGATTACAAAAAAATCTGGACGTTACAACGTCAATGAAGGTTGCCTTTCGTTGACTGGCGAACGTCCAGCACAACGATATGATTCCATTACAGTTGATTATTTAGACAAATCATTTCAACCACAAACCCAAAAGTTTTCAGGTTGGATGGCACAAATCATTCAACACGAAGTCGATCATTGTGAAGGTATTATCATCTAAATGAAAAAATCTCGAGAAAATAAATTCTCGAGATTTTTTTATTATTTAAATTTAAGCTTGAGCAGTTGGATAAATCGTAAATTCATTAACATTAACTTCTTCTGGTTGATCAATGGCAAACTTAACCACGCGTGCAATTGCGACCGGATCAATTCCAACTTGTTCATAAAATGACGACATCCCTGAAAGGGTTTGTTCATCCGTAATAGTATTTAATAATTCTGTGTTAATTGCTGCTGGATATAAGGTTGATGTTCTTATATTTGTTTTTTCCATAGCACTTTCTGTCCTTAGAACTTCCATTAAATTACGGACAGCAAATTTTGTTGCGCCATAAACACCTGCATCTGGGAATGATTTAATGCCTGCAACAGATGATGTTGTAATAACATGTCCATGTTTTTGTTCAATAAATATAGGCAACACTGCAGCAATTCCGTTCAATACACCTTTGATATTGATATCAATCATATCATCCCATTCATCCGTTTTTAAAGCCGATAAGGGCGAGTTAGGCATGATTCCAGCATTATTGAATATAACATCTATCCCACCAAAAGTTTCTTGTGCTAAAGTAACTAAATTCTTAACGTCACTTGCCTTAGTGACATCAGTAACGGCATATGTTGCCTGACCACCATTCTTTTTAATTTCTTCAACAATCTTTGCTAACTTAGCTTCACGACGAGCACCTAAAACGACTTTAGCCCCACCTTCAGCTAACATTCTGGCCGTTGCTTCACCAATACCACTTGATGCTCCTGTAATAACAACAACTTTATTTTCTACTGACATATCATTATCCTCCAATTTAATTAGTATGTTTACATTACTCTTTAAAGTGCACTCTAAGTCAACAAAAAAAGACTCATTTTTATACAAAATAAAAGTGAGTCTCTAGTACCTATTTATTTAAACGGTAAGCAGCGTGATATAAAGGGCCTACGTATTCATTAAATGCAAAACCTGATTTAATTCCAGCAGTTACAAAATCTTTTGCTTTATAGACAGCTTCTTTAACTGACAATCCGTTTGCAAGGCCCGCAGTTATGGCCGCTGCAAATGTACATCCTGCTCCATGATTATAAGCAGGCGTTATCTTTTCAGTTTCTAAAACCTCAAATTGAGTTCCATCATAAAATAAATCAAGCGCCTTTTCACCCTTAAGAGCTTTACCGCCTTTAACAACGACATTTTTTGCACCTAACTCATGAATCTTAATAGCTGCTTGTTTCATGTCGTCAAGTGATTTCAAAGTTCCCATTCCAGATAAAACACCAGCTTCAAACAAATTAGGCGTTGTGACTGTCGCAATTGGGATCAATAAATCACGGATAGCATCAGCTGCTTCTGGATTTAATACTTCATCTTCACCTTTACAAACCATAACAGGATCAATCACAACATTCTTAATCTCTTTTTCTAAAATGCTTTCACGAGCTACTTCTGTAATTGCAACACTACCAAGCATCCCTGTTTTCATTGCAGCAATATCTCCGCCGGCACCTGTCGTTTTCAACTGTGCTTTTACTAATTCAGCATCCATAACAGTTACGTTATGTGCCCATCCAGCATCTGGATTCATGGTAACAATTGAAGTTAGCGCAACCATACCATAAGTTCCAAACTCTTCAAATGTTTTCAAATCTGCTTCCATACCAGCGCCACCACTTGCGTCGCTACCAGCAATTGTTAAAACCTTAGGAATTATTTTCGTCATTACTAATCTCCCTTTTATTGGATGATTTATTTTTAAATTAATATTATTTTATCATACGCCTTGTTATAAACAGCGATACTATTAGGAGTCTTACGCTTCAGAAATATATCGGTATCATTAAAGAGCCACTCAAAATTTTAAATGACAGCTTTCACTTCTTATAAACCTAATGACATAAAAAAAGTTTTTTTATTTATCTAATTTTTGATCGACACTTTTTGTTTCTCTTAATAAAAAGACTGCTGCTAGAATTCCAATAATCATAATGACCAATGATGTTAAAACAACTTGAATCATGCCTTTATCAAAAGCTGTTAAAACAATCTTTTGAACTTTATCAGCATAAGGAGTCGCTATTATTTTTTGACTCCACGCAACCATATGTCCAGAAAATGCTCCTGCATTTACTAAGGCTTGCTGAATACCCGTTGCAGCTACACTAGGAATATGACTATCACTAAAACCAGTGCTCAAACTTGATTCATATGCTTTAGTTTGTGCTAAACCAAGAATTACAACGCCTACTGTTATTCCAATTTGACGAAAAACATTCAATAAACCAGATGCCATGCCAATTTCTTTTGGATTAATATTATCCATAGCAGCAGTATTAATCATCGGATTAATAATAGCGTTACCCAATCCAGTTAATACAAGAAGCGGAAGTAATTGCATGTAGGTAAAGTCCGTTGTTGTTACCTGGCTAAACGTAAATAAACCAAGTGAGGCAACGATAAATCCAAGTGAAATCATCCACTTTTTACCAAACTTGTATCCTAGAACTCCTGTAAAAGGACCTAAGACAAGCGACCATAAACTCATAGGTAGTTGATGTAATCCCGTGGAAAAGGCTGAATATCCCATATAATTTTGCATTAAACTTGTTTGATAAGCGGCTAACGCAAAGATACCAGCACCAAGTGCAAATGCAAGAATTACAACACCAACAAAATGACGATTTGTTAATAATGTTAAATTCATCATTGGCGATTTAACTTTTAACTCTACAAAAACAAAGGCAGTTAAGATTAAAATTGATGCAATTAACCATCCCATAACATGCATATCAGTCCAAGCCCAATGCATATGTTGTTCTTTTTGAATTAAGCCATAAATACCAGCAAATAATCCAACTGCTGAAAGAATCATTCCTATAAAATCAATCGATTCCCCAGCGCCATATGCAGGTGTTTCTTTAACATTTCTAATAACCAAATAAATCGCAATGATACCGACCGGTAGATTAACAAAGAAAATTGAAGGCCAACCAAAGTTCTCAACTAAAAATCCACCAACTAAAGGTCCGATTGCTGTTGAGAATCCAATAACTGATCCTAAAATACCAAGTGCTGTCCCACGTTCTCGGCCTTCAAAGTTAGACGCAACTAACGCCATTGATAAACTCATCATTCCTGAACCACCAATTGCTTGAACTGCTCGACCAAAATCAAGAACTAATAAGTTTGGTGCAAGCCCATTTACAACAGATGCAATCGTAAACAAAATTGTACTAGCGATGAAGACTTTTTTTCGTCCAAACATATCACCTAATTTTGAAACAATTAATAAACTGACTGCATACATTAACGTATATGCATTTAATATCCATTGTAAATCACTAAATGTTGTTTTAAAATCAACTGCCATACTTGGTAAAGCAACATTTACAACAGTAACATCTAAAAGGCCCATAAAAACACCTAAACTCATAGCGAACAATGCTACCCAACGATTTGTTGCTTTTTTCATTTTTTATTCTCCTTTTGTATATCTTTAATTTGCTCCACTACACCAATATAATTCATACCACATATTTTAAAGCAATAAGTTTCATTCCATTTAGAATCATGGACGACCATTTTTCCAATACCAATCGTAACTTATATCCTGACATATTACGACTCATTAGTACTGTTAAAATTAATAATCTATACATATCACTTTAGCGTCTTTCTTCGAAGTCCTTTTAGAAATCACTATTAGACTCATATAAGTATAGTTTTTTTAGCCCTATTTGCAAGTTTTTTGTAAAGCTAATATTTTGCCAATATACCTTAATCATGATAAGTTTTACTTATAATAAGTAAATAAAAAGGAGATTTTATAATGGCAAAATTAACAGAAGATATGAAAAAAATGATTCCTGAACAACTTAATTTTCTTTCAACCGTAGATGAAAATGGGTTCCCACAAGTTGGTCCTAAAGGATCAATGCGTGTTTTTGATGATACGCATTTGATTTATAATGAAGAAACAGCTAAACATGCATTACACAATCTTCAAAATAATGGCCGTGCAGCTGTTGCTGTTATAGATCGTCCTAATCTAAAAGGCTTCCGGTTTGAAGGCACAGCACATTTAATTGATTCCGGTAAAATTTTTGACGATGCTGTTAAATTTGGTGAAGAACGCCATTTACCAAAAATGTACTATGCTGTCATCATTGATGTTGAACGTATTTACAAATTAGATGCTGGCCCAACTGCTGGTGATTTAATTGCTGATTAAATATTAAGACAAAAGGACTAAATCCCGTAAATGGGATTTAGTCCTTTTGTCTTATTTTTGAGCTAATTGTTCTAAAATAGCTAATCCAACACCATCTTCATCATTCTTTTTTGCATGATGATTAGAAATATCTTTATTAATTTGATGACCATTCTCCATTGCATAACTGATACCTGCAGCTTTTAACATCGATATATCATTCAAATTATCGCCAATTGCCATCACTTCTGACATAGGAATACCCATACTATCAGCAAATTTTTTCAACGCAATCCCTTTTTGTGCATTAACATGATTAACTTCAAGATTATTATCCCCTGAAGAAGTCACAATGAGTGTTTCATTTTCTTCAATTTTATTTTTTAAAACAGATAAGTCATCTGATTCATCCGTTTTTCGAATAAGAAATTTAAACAAATCTATTTCAGAATCATCAATAATTTCACTGTAATCGTCTATATAATGAATAGGATTTAAGTTTAATTTGATAACCGCTTCATCATATTTAAGAGGATCATCTGAATAAACACCTTTTGACGTCATAACTTTGAAAAAGGCATGTTCATTCTTCAAAAATTTAATGAGTTTTTGTGCCTCTTTTTTTGATATTGGAAAACTATTAATTTGTTTGCCTTCCTCAGTTACCGTAGCGCCCCCATTATAATTAATCATCGGTGCACTAATACCTGCTGCGTCAATTAAGGGTTTTACCTCATCATAACTTCGTCCAGTGGCAACAACAAAAGTCACTCCCATTTCTTGAGCCTTCTTAATAGCCGCTGCGTTACCCTTCGAAATACTATTTTCATTATTTAATAACGTGCCGTCCATATCTGATGCGATAATTTTAATCATACTTACTAGACACTCCTCTGATTTCAGTTTAGTAGCAACTTAAGCATAGCATGCCACCTAAATAGTGTAAACGTTAACATCTAGACAAAATTAAAAAAGACTACTAATCTATAGTAATCTTTTCTAATTTATGTTTCCTAACCTAACTAATTTAATTATCGATTGTTATGCTAATTCCCGTTAATCTATTTGAGAATATTGATAATTTACTTGCATAACTTGGATGATCATTATTAGCTTGAACAACTTGTTTAAGTGTACCAAAGTCATCCGTAATAATACCATCAACGTTCATAAATAACATCTTTTGCATAATCGTTTCATCATTTACAGTCCAAGCATAGACATCCTGGTTCTTATCATGTGCCTTGCTCACAAATGAGTCATCTAGAGTTGTAGCTTCCATAGTGTACGCATTTGCTGGTGTTTCTGGAAATGATATATTATATGGAATAATAAAACTGATATAAAGCTTTGGTGCTTGTTTTTTTACTTGTGAAACAACATCATAACTTAAAGAATGAATTCGATCCTTATCAGCTAATAGTCTTTTTTGATATTTTTTAACAAAGTTTTTAGTCATATTGGGACTATCTTGCGGAGATACTTTGATTTCAACTAATAATTTTTGATGATTCTTCTCTGCTGCCTTTAAATATTCATCGAAACTTGGAATTTTAGCTGAATAACCATTTTCACGAACAGTTAATGCTGTTAACTCGGATAATGTTAAATCATGTACTGTCCGATTAACATTCGCTAAATTTTCCAAATTTGGATCATGCATAACAACAAATTTATGGTCTTTTGTTTCTTGAATATCCATTTCGATGTAATCAGGTTTCTCTTTAGCTGTTTTTTCTAAGGCAGGAATGGTATTTTGTACACCATTTCCATCATCAACTCCACGGTGAGAAATAAGAACTGGATAGTCATTTAGCATCCCCTTTAAGTAAACATAATTATAAATAGAAGCTGTCCCTGCAACTAGTATCAGGAGAACAACGACACTAACTTTCTGTAATTTAATAAAGCGTTTCTCTTTATAGAATGTTTCTTGAACGGGTTTCAAATGCGGTTGTTGTTCTTCAAAAACATCTAGCGCAATACCTAACAACATAGTCACACTTAAAGCTAATACGATTTGTCCTAAAATTTCCAAAATAAACAGATTAAACATCACAATCATAAATGCTTGATTTTGAAAATGATTATCTACATAGTTCTGAATTAGGAACAAACTAATTTGAACAATTCCTGATATAAAAGCTATAGAAGCCGTAATTACTAATCCTTTTGTGACGGTTATCCAAAATTTGCCACGTCCAGCTTCCCAACTTTGTTTAATTAAATGACCGATTCTTTTTTCTGAACTAAACAACATAGTTGGAATAAAACTAATTAATCGGATAGAGAAGAAAAATGCTACACCATAGACTAAAAGTATTGGGCCCCAGATAGCTGGACTTGTCCACATATCTTGAAGAATAAAATCTGGAATAGTCACCTTATTTAATAAAGTAGATGTAAATAAGACTTGTCCAAATGGTAAAATTAAAACGAAGTAAAAAATAACGAGCAACGCTGTTAAAGGACGTAACTCTAAAACGTCATGAATTGATTGTTTTAATAATGACTTAAATTCAATTTTTAAATCATAACGAATAGCTTGAATACCCCTGATCATGAAAGACATTTGAATATAAACAATACTTAATATAACTAATATAACAAGGATAAACTCAATTAATAATATAGGTTTATCCTCAATAACCGAAATAATGTTAGTATAGGTTAAATATTCGACTTGGTTACTACTAAGTATCTGGCTTACCACCCAAGTTAAGATTGGTTGTACCACTGCAGATAAAATATAATTAGTAACAACTACTAAAATAAAATACAATTTCCAGTGTTGAAAAAATTCCTTATAACTTTGATTTAAAAAATGAAATGTTCTACGCATATTTTCCCCCAATTAAATATTTAATATGTACTTTATACTATCATAGCCTTACCTTTTTTTACATTTATTGACTTTATCCGCGTAAAAATTGAATCTTACTACCTTAGCGTGGTAAATTAGATAGTATCGTTTCTCATAAAAGGAGTTCATCATGTTAAAACATAAAAAAGGTTGGTTTATCTTATTATTCTTAGTCCTAATCGTCTCTATTGGTTCATTATTCTTTTTCATTCAAAATTCTCACTCCGTTTCCAATACTAATCACCAAAAAAATAGCTCTAAAAAGGTAAGTTCATCTTTACCCAAGAAAACTATTAAGAAAAATAAGCTCATTTCAAATACTAAAATAGACAGTTCGCATTGGAAATCATTTAAGGGCCAGACCGAATTTCCAATTTTAATGTATCATAGTATTTCTGTTGGAAATTCACTTCGTATTCCTGAAGCACAATTTGCCCATCAAATGCAGTGGCTTAAAAAAAATGGTTACTACACGTTATCACCTGCTGAAGCTATCGAAGTTTTTAAAACACATAAAAAACCTGCTAATAAAATTGTTTGGATTACTTTTGATGATGGTTACAAGGATAACTATGAAAAAGCTTATCCTGCTCTCAAAAAATATCATCAAAAAGCAACCATCAACTATATTACAAGCCACTTTGGCCACATAAACAAACTAACTATGCCACAAATGAACGAGATGCGAAAATCAGGTTTAGTAAGTATTCAAAGTCATACTGTCCATCATGAGGAACTTAATCAGATGACCGATGCACAACAAACTTTTGAATTTAAGAATTCGAAAAAATGGCTAAACAATAAATTTCATCAAGAGACATCAATTATTTGTTATCCAGTTGGTCGCTTCAATAACCAGACCGCTAAACTTGCTAAAGATGCAGGCTACAAACTTGGTCTAACGACATTACCAGGACTCGCTAATGAAAGCCAAGGACTATTCACCTTGCATCGTGTCCGTATCTCACCCGATTTATCAGATATTTCTTACAAGTATCTTTTAGAACACGGCATGTAAACAACACAAAAAAAAGGAATAAATCGCTGTTTGATTACAGTGATTTATTCCTTTTTTTTGTTAAACATTTTAATACACCGAAAGAATTATTTAATTAAGCTTAGTTCTAACCCTAATGCTTCTGCGACACGTGTTCCGTATTCCTTATCAGCTTGATAAAACTGTTTAGTTTCACGAATCTTTATCTCAATATCTTTAACTTGTCCCAGATTTAATTTAATATTTTCAATTAAACGTGCTTTTTCATCAGTAGGTAACAATCGATATAATTTACCGGCAGCAGTATAATAATCCTCATTTACTGAATAGTTGCCTACTTTTCCATCCAATGTATCACCATGAACTTCTGCATGGCGATTTTCTTCAGGTCCACCTAAACTGTTGGGCTCATAGTTAACATCACCGTTCTGATTTTGCGCCATTAAACCATCTCGTTCATAATTATGAACCTCATTTTTAGGACGGTTAGTTGCCAATTGTTCATAGTTAGCACCTAATCTATATCTTGCAGCATCTTTATAACCAAATAAGCGTCCTTGGAGTAATTTATCTGGTGAGGCTTCAATTCCTGGAACGAAGTTAGCTGGTGAAAATGCTAATTCTTCAATATCTTCAAAATTATTTTTTGGATTTTCATCTAAAACCATTTGGCCAATTTCAATTAATGGATAGTCCTTTTGCGAAATAACTTTCGTAACATCAAAGATATCTTGCGGATAGGCTAATCCTGCTTTGTAAGGCACAATTTGTACGGCTACTGTCCAACTGGGGTAATCTTGATCCTCAATCGCATTATACAAATCATTTTGTAAGTAATCAGAATCTTTTCCTCTTAATTCTTCAGCAACCTCATTACTTAAATTATGAACACCTTGGTTTGTTTTGAAATGATATTTAACCCAAAATTGTTCACCTTGCTTGTTTACCCATTTAAAAGTATGACTTCCATAACCGTGCATCATTCGGTAACTAGCAGGGATCCCACGATCACTCATAAGCATTGTTACTTGGTGAACTGTTTCAGGTGATAACGACCAGAAATCCCACTGCATATCCTGACTTCTAGCATGCGTTTTTGGGTCACGCTTTTGGGAATGTATAAAATCTGGGAATTTCAAAGCATCATTAATAAAGAAAACGGGCGTATTATTACCCACAATATCGTAGTTACCTTCATCTGTATAAAATCTTACTGCAAATCCTCGTACATCTCGATAAGTATCCGGATAACCTGCCTCACCAGCTACTTGTGAAAAACGGGTTATGACTGGCGTTTTCTTGCCCAAACCATTGAAAAGACCTGCCATAGTATAATCACTCATATCTCTAGTTAATTCAAAATAGCCTTTAGCCCCTGCCCCTTTTGCATGGACCACTCTTTCTGGAATACGTTCTCGATTAAAATGTGCCAATTTTTCTAGTAATTGGTAATCTTGAACTAAAACCGGTCCACGAGCCCCAGCTGTTTGTGAATTTTGATTATTCGCCCATGTTTGACCTTCATTTGTTGTTAAATCCCCCATGATGATTCCTCCTATTATCTTATTTATAAGTCCAATCCTAGCACCTAAACTGATAATTACAATTATTTTGACTTTTATAACTTGAATCGGAAAGTAGGTTTTAAATATCATAGTGAGTTCTAGTTAATGTTTATTTTTTTATCATTTTATGACATTTTAAATCAAATAATAACAAAAAGCCTTGATAACATAGTATTGTTATCAAGGTTTTAAAATTAATTTTATCTAGTTTTTTAAGAAAACTGTTACAGAAGCCGCAATTACAATTAGTATAAGACCAATAATAATAACTAACCATTCTTTACCCGTTTTTTTAGTGCGCATAACGACAATTCCTGAAATCGTTGCTCCAACAATTGAAACTTGTGAAAGGACGAATCCAGTTGCCAATCCAAGCATTGCAGGTTGAGCTGAAACTAAATAACCCAATGCTGCCATTGCAAAGAAGAAACCAGAAAAAATTTGTTTGTACGTAACACTTTGTGTAAAAATGTTATTTTTATTTTTCGTTAATTCATAAATTCCAAGAATTAATCCAAATGCTGCCATCCCGATAGCTTGTGCTAAAAACATATGCATACCATCAGTATTTTTAGTATATTGTGGAAGGATACCATATAATGAATAACCAACTTGGGCAATCAATAAGACACCAACTGCCTTTGTAAGTAGTTCTTTATTTCCAGCTGATTTCTTTTCTTGATAAGTTGTCATATAAGCTCCAACCAAGATAACAAATACAGCGATGAATCCATATAATTTTGATGAAACTGGACCCCAGTTACCAAGCATTACAACACCCCAAACTACATTTGCTGTAATTTGGAAAGCTGTTGAGATTGGCATTGCTTTAGCAGAACCTAAAGCATTTCCATCCTGATCTTTCATCCCAAAAGCCATAATAGTTAAAACATTTCCAAAGGCCCAAGCTGCCCCTGAGAAAAATGCTAACCAAAAATTAGAACCTTGTAACATGGGCATTCCCATGACTAATGAAAGGACGATTGCAACAATCAAAGTTCCCCATGTTGCTCCAAAAATACCTTGAACTGGTTTACCGCCAAAATATGATACTAAAGTTGGATATGCACTCCAACCAATAATTGCTAAAAGTGAGAAAAATAATCCTAACATATTCATTTTTATATCATCCTATCCTTATATTAATAACTATTTAATTGCTTCGCCTTCAAAATCAACATTTGATTCCAAAACGATATTTGAAAATGGTGTGATTTCACCTGTTCGTACTGTAGCAATATTATTATCATCACGACTCATCGATTTCAATTCATCATGTGAAATGAAAACAACTTCAACATCATCATCTAATAAAGCCTTGATAGCAGCATATTGTTCAGGATTAACCGTTTTAATTTCTTCAGCTAAAAAAGCTTTTTGAATTTTCATTTCAGAAAGTGTTGCAGCTAAAACATCAATAAATAATGGTAATCCACGTACGATTGAAAGATCAATTTTACGTCCATCATCCTTAATTGGTAGGCCTGAGTCACCAATTGTTAACCATTGTGTATGTCCAATTTCAGAAATAGCATTTGATAATTTTGTATTCAAAAGATTAGTTTTACGCATAATTTATCTCCCATTCAACAATTTAAATTTATTTATTAGCATCCAAAACAGCTAATACAGCAGATTCAGTTGGAATACTTGGTTGTGCACCAGCATGTGACACCGTTACAGATGAAGCAGCTGATCCATAACGCATAGCTTCAGCTAAATTATCTAAATTAGCATGTAAACGTGTTGCTGTAGCACCAATAAAAGTATCGCCGGCAGCAGTTGTATCAACAGCCTTAACCTTAAATGCTGGAACGACTCCTTCTTCACCATTATCACGCATGTAGAAAGAACCTTCTGAGCCAATTGTAATGATTACGGTATTAATTCCACGTTCAAAATAGTACGCAGCATTGTGTATCATTGAATGTTCATCAGTCACTTCTATCCCAGTCAATAAGAATGTTTCATGTTCATTTGGTGTAATAATATCAGTTAATTCTAATAATTCAGCTGGTAGTCCACCATTTTCAGGCATTGGAGCTGGGTTCAAAATTGTTTTAACACCATGTTCGCGTGCAATCTTGAAACCTTCAATAACTGATTCTGTTGGAATTTCTAATTGCGCAATCAAAAAATCTGATTCAGCAATGGCAGCTTCATGTGCGCGTACATCAGCTGGTGTCATATCAGCATTAGCGCCACCATAAATATGGATAATATTATCGCCTGTTTCGGCTGAAACAGTAATATAAGCTTGTCCAGTTTCTTCAGTATCTGAAACAATCACATGTTCAGTGCTTAAGTTTTCAACATTCATATTCTTTGAGGTATCAAATTCTTTACCAACTTTTGTAATCATGTTAGTCTTTGCACCAGAACGTGCAGCGGCAACACCTTGGTTCAATCCTTTTCCACCCATTGCTTCAACTTGATGATTTGGTGTGTGTAAAGTTTCGCCGCTAGTTGCGAAACGGGGTACAGAAACAACCTTATCAATATTAGTTGAGCCCAAAACAGTAATAACTTTTGCCATAACGTTTCTCCTTCATTTCTTTGATATATTTATCAAATAGAATGTGTATTCGATTACATCAATATAATACATATTATTTGCTTTGGCAAGCGCTTTCTGGTTTTAACTGCTAAAACTACCGACTTTTTCGCCAATTATTGACTAATACAAAAAAACCTGATGACATAAAATTGTCATCAGGTTTTTTATTAATATTAAAGTTTAATTTTGCTTACGATGTTTAATTTGTCATCAAGATCGTAAACAACTGGTTCGCCAGTTGCCATTTCAACGCCCATGATGTCTGCATCAGAGATGTTTTCAATGTATTTTGTAAGGGCACGTAATGAGTTACCATGTGCAGCAACGATTACATTTTTGCCTTCAAGTAATTTAGGAGCGATTTCGTCTTCCCAGAAAGGAATAACACGTTCCAAAGTAACTTTTAAGTTTTCGCCACCTGGGATAGCTTTAGGATCTAAATCAGCATAACGACGATCGTTAGCTGCTGAACCTTCATCAGTTGCGCTTAAAAGTGGAGGTAATGTATCGTATGAACGACGCCATACAAGAACTTGATCTTCACCGAATTGTTCTGCTGCTTCGGCTTTGTTTTGGCCTTGTAATGCACCATAATGACGTTCATTTAAGCGCCATGATTTGATTTCAGGAACCCATAATTGGTCTGAACCTTCAAGTGCGTAATGTAATGTTTTAATAGCACGTGTTAAAACAGATGTATAAGCTTGATCAAATTCGATTCCAGCTTCTTTAATCTTTTTACCAGCTGCTTGTGCTTCAGCAACGCCTTGTTCGCTCAAGTTAACATCTACCCAACCTGTGAAAAGGTTAGATAAGTTCCATTCACTTTGTCCGTGACGAATAAATACTAATTTTGCCATAAGATAAAATCCTCTTTTTCTATTTTTAGTTTACTGGTTTATTTTACACTGAAATGAAATAAATTAATAGTCTAATTTAAGCGATTTAGCTTTGCACTTTTGAGTCCCTTTAACAACTGATCAACAGCTGTTTGAACCGTTCCTAAATCAGTTGCCAAATTCATTCGAATAAAGCCTGGCGTTTCTTCACTAAACCATTGTCCATAATCAATAGCTAAGCCACACTCATTCTGAATAAATTCTTTCATCCGACTGGGATTTACATATGCTGAAAGGTCAATCCACATCAAGTATGTGCCTTCTAGTTCACTAATTTTAATTTCTGGAAATTTATTGACTAATTGGTGGCTGACTTCTAAATAATTGGTCCTTACGATACTCAGAATTTCATCTAACCAAACTGCTCCTGAACGATAAGCCGCCTCTCCAGCAACACATCCCATTAAACTACCCTCAGGTTTGTTCAAACGCTGTACCATTTTATCGTACTTAGCTCGTAATTGCGCGTTTGGAATAATGATATGCGAGTTTTGTAAAGCAGCTAAATTAAATGTTTTTGAGGGAGCATTAACGACAACCATATTATCTCGATAACGACCTTCGTCTATTGATAAAGCTGATACAAATGGTTTTTTTCCCACAATTAAATCTTGATGAATTTCATCCGAAATTACCATCACTTTATTTTCACGACAAATTTCAAAGAGTTGTGTCAGTTCAGCTTCAGTCCAGACGCGACCAACTGGATTATGCGGTGAACAATGAATAAGTAATTTAACGTGATTAGCTTTCATATCTCGTTCAATTGCTTCAAAATCCATTTCATATTGATTATTTTCATGTTTCAAAGGTGTTCGTACGATACGTCTGTTATTATCTTCAATTGCACTATAAAAAGGGTAATATACTGGTGTTTGAACTAAGACGCTATCACCTGGTTCCGTCATTAAATCGACTAATTGATATAATGAATTTACAACCCCTGTTCCAAATCTCATCCATTCCTTATGCAGTTCAATCCCATAGCGAGATTGTTGCCAATCAAAAAAGGCATCATAATATGAATCAGGAATTGTTGAATAACCAAAAACACCATGTTGTACCCGTGCTATTAAAGCATCAGTTACGGCTTTAGGTGCTTTAAAATCCATATCTGCAACCCACAGTGGCAATAATTTATCATCGCCATATTGCTCTTTTAAACTATCCCATTTAACTGAATTTGTATTTTTTCTATTCACTCTAAAATCAGCTAAAAATTTATTTTTCTTTACCATCAGTTTGACTATCCTTCCTTATTCCTTTAATTTTACCAATCCGTCCTTTAGATCCAGGAATTGACTTCACACCCAAGATATCCAAGAAGAATGTGAAAATGGGAATTCCGACAATCAAGCCCCACGTTCCAAATAATTCTTCACTGACTAACAAGATTACAAATGTAAAGAATATAGGTAGTTCTGTCCGACTTGACATAAATTTAGGATTTAATACATATGATTCTAATAAATGAACGACCATTAACATAATTAAGATGTAAACCACATCACGTACGCCACCAACCGAATAACCAACTAAACTTAATGGAATACATGAAATTAATACCCCTGCGACTGGAATTAAACTTAATAAGAAAATTAATATTCCTAAAGGCAAGAGCTGTGGCATATGCATGAAGTACAACCCAATCACAGTAATAACTGTATTAACAGTTGCGATAAAGAATTGTGCTTCAATAACGACACCAAATGATTTAACAAATTTTTCACCAAAGAAGTAAATATCCTGGAAAAACCAACCAAAATCACTTGATAAAAAGTTTTTTGAGAAATGTGTCATCTGATCTTTTTCAATCGTATAAAAGAAGCTTAAAATAAGCGATAATAAAAATGTTGCTGCCATAAAACCAATGCTCGTTATATATTGAAATACAAGCGTAAAACTACTTTTTAATTGTGGCACAATTTGAGATTTACCAATAGATTTAAGTACCCATTCCATCACAAGATTTGTATCTTTACCTGGATGACGATAAAAATTAATCACATAATGTGCCATTGAAACTGTTTGCGAAACTAAAATAGGAAAATACTTAGTAACTGCCAAATAAAGCAGCGCGATAATTGCCAGATATACTCCTATAACAATTATTCGACTATTAATTGATGAATGTCTTTGAATAACATTTATCAATCGGACTACTAAATATGTAAATATAAAAGTTAATAGAACAATGCTAATGACATCTTTCGCAAGAAAAATAACACCCATAATTACACAAAGTACAACAAATCTACGTAACTTAATATTTTCAATAAAACTTTGCCAAATTTCCAATAGACACACTCCTTTAACTATAGTCTTCATTGTACAAAATATTTACTAAAATGTCTGTAATTCTTACCTTTTTGTTCTAAAATAATTATCTCTCCGGAAAGTTGACGACTTGTCGTCTATTAAAACTTATGGTTAACTATGAAGATTGACTCTACGAAAGGAGTACTCTTGTATGGCTGAATTAATTTACAAACAACTGATTAGTAAACTTAAAAAAAGAATCGCTGCAGATGAATTTCCCGACATGAAACTCCCTGATGAACGTAGTTTGAGTGAAACTTATAAAATTAGTCGTAGTTCAGTAAAACGAGCTCTTAGCCAAATGGCTAACGACGGTATTATTTTTAAAAAACGCGGTTCCGGCACCTTCATTAATCCCTTATATTTAAAAAATAAAACCGTTTTTAATTATGAAGGCTCTAACTTAGGTGTTACAGACGGATTTGAAATGAATGGTAAAAGCCCTAAAGTTAAAGTACTAAGTTTTGAAGTTATTGCGCCCTCAGAAGATTTACAACGCAATCTTTTCTTAGACACAGATGATTTTGTCTACAAGATTGTTCGCTTACGTTTATTTGAAAAAACGCCTTTTATGATTGAAACAGGCTATATTCCAATTAAGATTGTTCCTAATTTATCTCAAACAATTGTTAAAGGATCAATTTTTAATTATTTGGAGGATATTCAGAATCAATCAGTTACTAAATCGTCGCTTTCAATCTACGCTGAACCATCAGACGAAAATGATCAAAAACTTTTAAATTTAAAACCAACTGAACCAGTTAGTATAATGGATGGTATTTTCTTCTTAGATAATGGTACCCCATTTGAATATTCAAGTATGAGATTTCATTATAAATTTTCTAAATTTAATACTTTCATGGCCGTTAAATAGGCTATTTAACGGCTTTTTATTTACTTTTTAAAATAATTGGTACGTTCCAATGAATTAAATGATTGACTTTTATTTAATGTTTGTTATTATGAACATATAGAAAGCGCTATAACTTTAGCAAATAAAACATATAGGAGTGTGTAACTATGACAGAAACTGATTTTTCATCTAAATCATATTTAGATAAAGTTGATGCTTGGTGGCGTGCAGCAAACTACCTTTCAGTTGGACAACTTTATTTAAAACAAAATCCATTATTACAAACTGAAGTCGTACCTGAAGACATCAAAGTTAACCCTATTGGTCATTGGGGAACAATCTCAGGCCAAAACTTTATTTACGCTCATTTAAACCGTGCAATTAATAAATATAACTTAAACATGTTCTATATTGAAGGACCTGGTCATGGTGGCCAAGTTATGGTTTCTAATGCTTACCTTGATGGTAGTTATACAGAAATCTACCCAACAATCACTGAAGACTTAACTGGTATGCAAAAATTGTTCAAACAATTTTCATTCCCAGGTGGTGTCGCTTCTCATGCTGCTCCTGAAACACCAGGATCAATCCATGAAGGTGGCGAATTAGGTTATTCATTATCTCATGCCGCTGGTGCTATTCTTGATAACCCTGACGTAATTGCTGCTACAGTAATTGGTGATGGTGAATCAGAAACTGGACCATTAGCAGCAAGTTGGTTCTCAAATGTCTTCATTAACCCAGTTAATGATGGTGCTGTATTACCAATCCTTGATATGAATGGTTTCAAAATCTCAAATCCTACAATTTTATCACGTAAATCTGATGCAGATTTAACAAAATACTTTGAAGGTATGGGTTGGGATCCAATTTTCGTTGAAGGAACTGATCCTGAGATCATCCATCCTGAAATGGCTAAAAAAATGGATCTTGCTATCGAAAAAATTAAAGCAATCCAAACTGAAGCTCGCAAACACCCAGCTGAAGAAGCAACAATGCCTAAATGGCCTGTTATGATTGTTCGTACACCAAAAGGCTGGACTGGTCCAGAAGTCTGGAACAACGAACCAATCGAAGGCTCATTCCGTGCTCATCAAGTTCCAATTCCTGTAGACCAACGTCACATGGAACATGTTGATGCTCTTGTTAAATGGATGAAATCATACCGTCCAGAAGAATTATTTACAAAAGACGGTCAATTAATTCCTGAACTAAAAGAAATGGCACCTAAAGGCAACCAACGTATGGCAATGAACCCTATTACTAACGGTGGTATTAATCCTCAAAAATTAGTTATGCCTGATTGGAAGAAAAATGCTGTTGATACATCAACTCCAGGTGCTGTTACAGCACAAGATATGATTATTTTCGGTGACTTCGCTCGTGATATTATTGAAGAAAACCCTAAAAACTTCCGTATCTTCGGACCAGATGAAACAAAATCAAACCGTTTGAATGCTATCTTTGAAGCTACTAACCGTCAATGGTTAGAACCAATCAAAGAAGGTAACGACGAATGGCAAAGTCCTGTAGGCCGTGTTCTTGATTCACAATTATCAGAACATCAAGCTGAAGGTTGGATGGAAGGTTATGTCTTAACTGGACGTCATGGTTTCTTCGCTAGTTATGAATCATTCTTACGTGTCGTTGATTCAATGTTGACACAACATTTCAAGTGGTTACGTAAAGCCAAAGAACAAACATGGCGTAAACAATACCCATCATTGAATGTTATTGCAACATCAACTGTATTCCAACAAGATCACAATGGTTATACTCATCAAGATCCAGGTATGCTTGGTCATTTAGCTGATAAGAAACCTGAATTTATCCGTGAATATACACCTGCTGATTCTAACAGTTTATTAGCTGTTATGAATAAGACTCTTCAAAGTGAAGAACTTATTAACTTAATCGTTTCAAGTAAACAACCACGTCCTCAATTCTACTCAGCTGATGAAGCTCAAGAACTTGTTGACAATGGTTTGAAAGTTATCGATTGGGCAAGTACTGCTAAGGGCGATGATGCTGATCTTGTTATTGCTGCTGCTGGTTCAGAACCTAACTTAGAAGCTTTAGCTGCTGTTAGTCTTTTAAACTCAGCATTCCCAGAATTGAAGATTCGTTTCATCAATATTGTAGATATCTTAAAATTACGTCATCCTAAGATTGACCCTCGTGGTTTCTCTGATGAAGAATTTGACGGTTACTTTACAACTGATAAACCAGTCGTATTCGCATTCCATGGTTTCGAAGCTATGGTTCGTGACATCTTCTATGATCGTCATAACCACAATGTTTCAATCCATGGTTACCGTGAAAATGGTGATATCACTACACCATTCGATATGCGTGTCTTGAACCAAATGGATCGTTACAACCTTGCTAAAGATGCTGTCTTACAAGCTGGCAACTTAGGCGCTGCAGGCGATAAATTTGTTAAAGAAATGGAAGCTATGGTTGCTAAACATGAATCATACATCCGTGAAAATGGTGATGATCTTCCAGAAGTTAATAACTGGAAATGGACTCCACTAAAATAGTAAAACTTTAAACGAAAAGAGAACCGCAATTGCGGTTCTCTTTTCGTTATCATTAAAAATCATTCTTTTGTGAGCTGTCCATCTCGCATAAAAAATGTTTGGTCTGTATATGCCAAGACATCTTCATCATGTGAAACCATAATAATCGTTTGTCCCGTCTTTTTAGTAATATCGGCTAGCTGGGCTGCAACTTGCTTCGCTCTTTTGCTATCTAAGCTTGCCGTTGGCTCATCAGCAAAGATGAGCTCCGGTTGCCCAAATAATGCTCTAGCGATTGCAACGCGTTGTCTTTGACCACCTGAAAGACTAGCAGGATATTGATTTCTTTGGTCCCATACACCTAAGTCACGTAACATCATTTCGGGATTACGACTTTCTTTTTTAGTTTTCATTTTATTGACTAATTCAAATTGTTCTAAAACGGTTAAAAATGGGACTAAATTAGACCCTTGTAAAATAAACCCAAATTCATTAAATCGTAACCTAGTTCGCTCTTTTTCGCTTAATTGTCCGATCTCTTGATCTTTAAAATAAATTGTTCCATCGGTTAATCCTTGTAATCCACCCATAATGGTCAGCAACGTTGTTTTTCCAGATCCTGATGGACCTGTCAAGCCAATAAACGTCCCTTTCTCAACAACTAAATCAATATTATCAAGAGCCAACTTTTTATTATCACCTTTTCCAAATGTTTTAGAAACATCAGATAATTGCATTAAACTCATTTAGACACCTCCAATTGCATCAAGTGGATCAACACGTAATATTTTAAAAATGGAGAATAGTGATCCTAGAATGATCATCAATAATAAGATAACCGAAAATCCTACGACTAAGAAGACATTATTTAAAAATGGGACGGCAGCTGGTAACGATAGCGCTGTTGCCACATCTGCAATAATACCCAATCCAATTCCTAGTAAACCTAGTAATGACGACTCCCAAATTAAGCTTTTAACCAAAGTCCCACTAGAAACTCCTTGTGCACGTAACACGCCATAAACGGCTGTTTTTTCAATGGTTAAAATATACATAAAGATACCTACGATAAACGCAATAATGACAAATAAGGCGCCAATCATTAACGTAAAGGTCTTCACTTCTGGACCATATCCCGGTATGTTGTTAATCACCTTGTCCATTGTTAATGTCGCTAATTGTTGATCTTTTTTAATTTTAGCTGAATTTTTTAAAACAACTGCATTAATTTTTTCAGTCGGATTGTCCGGGCCATAACGTAACGTTTGATAGTCAGCTAATTGTAAATAGACAACTGGTGCTGTTGTGTATTTATTACCCGTCGTTATCCCCACTACTTTATATTCTTGTTTCGCATTATTAATTTTTATTTTTTGGCCTAATTTAGTGGCATCTAATCCATTATCAACAACTACTTCGTTAACTTTCTGCGGCATTCTGCCTTGAACTAATTTAGGCTTCAAAAATTGATTAAATTGAACTCCAAAAACACTAATATTAGCTTTTGGTTCGTTTTTCCGACTAGCAACGCCCATCATTTGACCTAAATAAGCGTAGTCTGATTTTGACCCTGAAATCTTAGGAAGTGAGTCTTTTTGTATCTCGGAAGATGCCAAATTATTATTCGCATACTGACTGATAACAATGTTATCCGCATCCCAATTATCAATTGAAGACCGATTATTGTTCGCAAGCCCAAAAGCCAATCCCGTTAAAAAAAAATGAGATATGAAACTAAAAAGATGGTGAAAATAATCAGACCATACCGAAGTTTATTATATTTAATCTCTTTAACAGCTAAGTACATGTCATATTCCCCCTTATTTCTACTATATAATAACTTTGCACCAAATTAAAAGTAAACGTTTTCAGTGGAGGTTAAGAAAAAAGCATAATCCTAAAATTTAGAATCACACTCTTAAAATACTAATTTATTTGTAATCTCGCGCTGCAATAGCTTTAACACTTGTTGTTTCTTTAACAGCCTGTTTAATAATTTTTACAACATCTGAATCACTAAATGAGTTAGGGTTAACACCAGCAAATTTAATTGAGTCTCGTGCTGCCTTAATACGTGATGCTGTAATTGCTTTACCGTTACCATCTACTATGTTAGATGAACTTGTTGTATATTCATTCGAACCTGAATACGATGATGCAGCGGCTTGTTCTTCTGACGTCAACGTAGCTGACGAATTGTTTTTTATTTCTGGTATACTATACTCCGACCCATAACCACTACTTTTAGATGATGGTGTTGAACTTTTCGAACTACTTGAAGAACTGCTTGAAGAACTACTTGTTGGGTAGCCAATCGTTGCCAAATTCTTATCATTTTTTTGTTGTAAGTCTGTTGCTTTTTTCTTTAAATCTGAGTAATAATTTTTATCAATACTACTATCTTTTAAGATTTCAGTTAATTTATCGTTTGATGCTGTGTAGCTATATTCTGTATTTAAATTCATTGCTTCATTATATGTTTTTATGAATAGCGCACGTTTTTCAAGAACCGTTGTTAATTCTTTTTTCAAATTTGTTGCTCGTTTTTTAATGACTGCTGATCCATCATGATCCGCTAGCACGATGCTAATTGCATCCTTTGCTTTACTATACTGACGATCTTCAGTTTTGTTAATTACTGCCTTGTAATGTGTCACCTGTGTCTTGTAAGCTTGTGCAGTCGCATCATTTGATTTCTTTTTTAAAGCGACATCAAAATAATTTTCTGCCTCAGTATATTCTGCATCTTGAATCGCAGTTTTACCGTTCTTCATGGCTGTATTATAATTTTTATTTGCTTCTGCATGTTTCGTTAAACCGTAGCCACCAAACATACCTACTATAACAACTGCAACTAATCCCCATACCCATTTTTTCATTTTAACCACACCTCTTATCCCTATATTTATATCGCTGTTATTATATCATGGAACATCCTTCAACCGTTATTCAAAATAAGAATTTAGTCCCTGAGAGAAACTAAATTCTTATTTACTTAATTTATAATATAAGTGACAACAGCATAATAGCGCAAAGTCCAAGTACAACAGATAATCCCATTGATCTCGTACGATATGCGATTGCGAATACAACCACAGCCGCTATTAATTTTGTGACGTTATCTACGCCCACAAATTGAAAACTTGAATCAATAAAAAGGTCTTTAAAAACTAATGCTGAAAATAACGCAACGGGTACATACTTCATCCATTCATTAAACCATTCTGGGATTTCTCGAGATGAAAAAATTCGTAATGGAATAAATCGCGGTAAATATGCAACAATTGCAGATAAAATAATTAATAAAAAATGATCCATTGTTGTCATTTCCATAGTTAACTTTCCTCAGAAACTTTAGACTTTCTACTTATTGTATGTCGACTTGCTTTTGGTTTAATCGTATTTAATAATTTATTTCGTTTACCTTTTCTAACAATTTCATGTTCAATAATAAATCCAACAAAGGAAGCTAGTAAAGTTGCTACAACTAATCCCATCGTACTTTGGAACAATGACATGAAAATAATTGCTAAAATACCTGAAAGAATACTAATAATAATTGTGAGATAATTTTTAAGTTGCATGACTATCATGTAAATAAATAATGAAGTTAATGCAAATTCAACAATGCTTAAATTAATTTTTAACCCAGCACCAATTAAACTACCTGCAATATTACTCATCGTCCAAAATAATAATGAATAATGTTCAACCATCAAGGCATCTTTTGGTTTCCATTCTTTATCTGTTGCAAATTTTAAATAGTTTACTGCGTAATTTTCATCGTTTAGTGATGCCGCAAATATGTATAAAAACTTACGACTAGTTCCTCGAATGTACTGTGACAAACTAGCACCTAATAACGCATACCGTAATTCTAAGAAAAATAGCATAGTAACAATTGAAAGAATTGGCGACTGAATCGTCAACATTGATGCAATTAAAAACTGTGCACCACCTGAAAAGACAAGTATGGAAACTAATCCTGCTAATATCGTATTGAAGCCTGCTGCATGCAACAAAATACCACATGCGAGTCCAATTGGGACGTAACTCAGGCAAAGCGGCATCGCAATTTTAAGAACTGTGAGCCAGCGTTTCTCTGTTTCTTTCACGATAGTCCTCCAATAATATAAAGTTGGTTTAACGATATAAATTATAGCATACATCTGTTTCTTAATACTCATTATTTAGTAACTCTAATCAAAAAGTTATCCAATAATGATCTGTTCTGATGGAAAACGATACTTTTCATCCCGTTCTTTTTTCGAAACAAAGAATATTAACATGTATAACATCCCTACGCGTCCAACAAACATCAAAATAATAATGACCATTTTACCGATAATGCTTAATGAACTGGTAATTCCCGTTGATAATCCCGTCGTTCCAAAAGCAGAAGTTACTTCTACAATCAGCGAAATCAACGAATGATTCTCCGTAATACTTAAAATAAAGACCGCGATTAAACACATAAATATCGATAGGTTAACAACTACTACTGATTTTTGAATATCATTTTCATGAATCCTTCTATTAAAAATATTCACATTCTTATGTCCACGAATAAACGATAACAAATATAATCCTAAAATCCCAATTGTTGTTGTTCGAACACCACCACCAACTGAACTTGGACTAGCACCAATAAACATTAACATAGAAAAAATCAATAAGGTTGTCGTATTAAAATCACTAATTTGATTAATTTGTAGTCCGGCATTACGCGTTGTAATACTATAAAACATAGCTGTCATAACTCTCTCAACGAAATCCTTATGTGCAAAATAACCATTATGTTCAGATAAGAAAATTAATATTGTTCCAATAAAGAAAAATCCAATCGCAAAACTACCTGCTAATTTTGTAAATAATGAAAATCTAAATTTTTTATGTCCTGGTTTGAACCACGTAACCTTGATCCACGCTAAAATTTCAATAATAACGGGAAATCCTAAACCACCTATAAAAATTAAAATCATAATTAAAAATAAAAAGACGTAATCTTTCGAATAAGGGATAATAGATTTCCCAGTAACGTCAAATCCCGCATTTGTTAACGCAGATATTGCAATATAAAAGCCATCAAAAATTGACGCAGCTAGATGTTCAAAGCCATCACGTACATATAAATAAATTGAAAATATCACACCAAAAAAAGCTTGAATCCCTAGCATAATGCCGAAAATTGAATAAACTAAACGAACATTTCCACTTAAATGCGGTTGATTCATATCAGTTTGAATTAGCCTGCGTTGTTGCAACCCAATGCGTCGACCAGCAATTACCATAATAAACGTTGAGAGCATTGTTATACCAAAACCACCTATTTGAAAAAGCATTTCTAGTAAGATGATACCGTTATTGTTATAGACTTGCTCTAACGGAAATGTGGTTAATCCTGTAACACTAACCGTTGAGACTGCCATGAATATTGTATCAATAAATGGCACACTAGCACCAGGTTGTTTGAAGAACGGAAGGCATAATAAAATACTTGTTACTACAATCAATGCTAAATAGTAAAAGACAACAATTTGTACGGGAGAGGCCAACAAACTAGCTTTATCTAGATATTTCTGGATCCACCTATTCATTCTGACTTCCCCCTTTTAGTTTAATTTAAAAAAAGAGATTAGCGCTAAGTACGCACGCTAATCTCTAATCCTGATTATTTAATTAATTCTAATCCTGCATAACTAACAACAATTTTATGTTTTAATTCTTCAGCTGTTTCATTCTTAATAAATTCCTTATCGAATTTAATAATAGCCGAATTTTTTAGTTGTTTTTCAACGACACCAGTAAAGAACTCGTTATTTGTTTCAAAACTAACACGTGTATCAGCTGGAAATGGAATTCCTTTTTCGTTAACTTCAACATTTTTTTCATCAAAATGACTTAACATAATTTGGCCTCCTATTGTTTTAAATATTAATAGTAACAGTATACCGCTTTTTAGTTATTATTACGACCATTAGGACTAAGATTAAGAACCTCAATTTAATTAACCCATTCTAAATATATTCAATCAAAAAAATAGAGCCCGCAAAATTAATTTTGCGTAACTCTATTTAATAATCTATTTTTCTAAATCTTGTAATTTTTGATTATCATCTAATTGTGATTTACCAGCAAGTCCAACTCTTTGAAGAATTTGCATAGCAACCCATAATAGAACTAATGAAACGATAGCGAAGATTGCAAGAACAAATACGCTCATGCCAATTTGTCCACTAACCATTCCAGAAGTTAATGACTCACGGAACCCTAAGGTTGAGTATGTCATTGGTAAGAATGGATGGATGGCATTAAAAAAGCTATTCGTAACTTCCATTGGGAACGTACCACCAGCGCCACCTAATTGTAACATCAAGAGAACCATGGCCACGAATCGACCAGGATTATCAAATGCCATAGCAAGTGCCATAACAAGATACATCGATGTTAACGAGAATACTGTTGCAATTAAGTAAGTTTCAGCAATATGGTCTGCTTGTAATCCAAACATAAGCATCCCTGTAACTTCAACAAGTGCCATACCAAGGGCAACGACAGTTCCAATAGCAACTTTACTCCAGAACCAAGCTGTTGCTGATTGACCTTCAGTTGAAATTTTACGGATTGGGAATGCAAAGTTAAAGACGATTGCCCCAACGTATAATGCAAGTGAAAGAACATATGGTGCTAAAGCATGTCCATAGTTAGGAACATAACTGTAATTCTTATGTTCCAATTCTGAAGGTGCTGCAAACATATTAGCTGTCTTGTTAGTTGCTTTAATTCCATTAACTGTATCTGATCCTGTTTTAAGAGCAGTAGCTAATGTTTTTGACCCTTTTTTAAGTGATTTAGAACCATCACCTAATTTAGCTGAGTTATCATCTAATTTTTGAGTCCCTGCAGCTAATTTATCAACTCCAGCAACAAGTGTTGGTACTTGTTCATTCAAGCTTACTAAACCATTTGATAATGTACCTGAGCCAGTAGCTAATTGACTAACTCCTGATGTCAATGTTGGTACTGATCCATTCAATGTTGATAATCCAGTACTTAATTGACTCGAGCCTGATACTAAGGCACTGTTGTTTCCAATTAATGTTTTAGAACCATTATTAGCACTTAATACACCTGCAGTGTATTTTTGTACACTTGGAATTAAGCCAGGAGTTTTATCTGTACCATTTAACCCAGCCATAATTTGACCTAATCCAGCATTTAGTAAGTCTGTTGCTTGGATAGCACCATAAGGACTTTCCTTTGTGCCAGAACCTGTCTGCGTTAAACCAGTTTTAACAGTATTTAATCCAGCCATTAGTTTATCAATGGCTTTCTTAGCACCTGCTGTTACTTGTGGTTCTTGAGCAGATAACTCGGCAACACCCGCCTTTAATGCTTGTAATTTAGGTAGTAATTCTTGAATAGCTGCTAATTCTTTTTGAATCGATTTTAATTTGTCACCGTTATCAGTCAACGGTGTTGTCATATCAGATAAATCTGTTTTAATTTTTGTTGTATTATTACCTGATGCTGCTAAACTTGTGCCAGCAGTTTGAAGATTACTTCCTAATCCATTAACAGAAGCAGCAATACTTTTTGCTAACGTTGGATTAGATTTCTCTAAAGCTGCAAAATCAGGTGATTTTACAAAGGTAACTAAAGCACCCATATTACTTTGCGCATCCTTAAGTTGTGCAGCAACACTGGATGCGTTAGTTGTACTATAAAGACTATTATTTAATTCACTCAATTGTGAACCAGCATCTGTTGCTTTAGCGGCAACAAGTTTAGTATTAGCTCCAATTTGAGTTAAATCGGCTGTTAATTTTTTAGCATCAATATTAGGCGCATTTGTGCCATTTAATTCAGAATTCAACTTAGAAATTCCTGAATCTAATGCTGTAAATCCAGCCATTAATTTTGCCATTTCAGCTTGTGAATCTGGACTATTTAATTGTGTATCTAAAGTTGCAGCAGACTCCTTCAAGCTTTTAGTTAACGATTGGTTACCCGCTTGAACTGTTGTAATACCACCTCTTAAGGTAATTATTCCATCATTTAATGCTTGAGAATTTGAACTTAATTGACTCAAACCACTATTTAATTCAGTAACTCCATTAGTATAACCTTTTACACCACTTGCTAATGTTGTTGAGCCAGTATCTAGTTTCGATACACCTGAAGCTAATGTACCTGTACTATTATTAAGTTTTGATAATCCAGCACTTAAAGAACCAGCGCCTGTTGCTAATTTTTGAACACCATTTTTTAATGGAACAACACTAGTTGAAAGTGTTTGAACACCATTATTAACAGTTCCTACACCAGTAATGTAGCTATTTAAGCCATCATTCAATGTTACTGTACCATCAGACAATGTTTTAGAACCACTTGCAGCTGTCTTAAAGCCTTTACCGATTGTTTTAACTTGGCCGAAAATAGCTGTTGCATATGCTTTCGTGACTGATTCACGAATTTGGCTATTTAATTGTTTTGCTGCTGTTTCACTGATAACTTCACCAATGTAGTTACGAGATGCATTAGTATCGTACGTGATTTTCATCTTTTTAGGATTTGTATCCATTAAAGTTGCAGCATTTGAAGAGAAGTTTTTAGGCAACGTAATTGTTGTATAGTACTTGTTGTCTTTCATTCCTTGTTTTGCTTGTTTTGCAGAAACGAATGTCCACTTCAATTGGTCATTATTCTTCAACTCTTTTACAAGTTGATCACCAACATCCAATGTCGTTCCATTATATTTAACAGATTCATCGTTATTAACGACTGCTACTGGTAAATCACTTGTTTTGCCATATGGATCCCAAACTGATTTCAAGAAGAAAGCAGCATACAGAATCGGAATAAGCATCATAACAATTGTTGAAACTAGAAGTATTCTATTCTTTCCAACAAATTTAAATTCATTCTTAATCATTTTCATTAAAATTGGTGCCCCCTAAATTAATTATTTCTACTATAAAATTTTATCGATACGTTATAATATACATCAAATGTCCACGAACAACAAATTTTTATTTTCTTTTTAATGTTTTTTTAATCTTACACGACTAAATTGCCCATATAGACAAAAAAATCACCCTAGAAATCAGAGATGATTTTATTGATTTAAAATAAATTTCCAAAGAAGTTAGTAATTGCACGCCACATAATAACAAAAATGTTAGCTTTTTCAATGGCATCTTTATTCGTTCCTGTAACAGAAAGTGATTTTTTGCCATCAACATAAGATAACGCATTATCTTTACCAGTTAATTTAAGCGTTCCAATATCACTATTAGCCTTAATTGGGGCTTCTAATCCTGTTTTCTTAACTAAATCAGTATTTTCTGATACTTTAGCTGAAATAATCGACTTAACTGTTTCGCCTTTTTTCAACCAAACTTTTTGATTAGATTTAAGCATAACTTTAGTTGTTAATTCTTTACCATGAAATACAGGTAAACTATCGGCGTTTTTAAATATTGTACCAGCCTTGATTGTTTCCACGTTGAACATGTCAAATACATATGACATTATTTTTTGTGTATCTGTAAAACGACTTACATCCGTTTCACTCTTGTGTGATGATCCTAAAACGACCGTAATAATTCGATGACCATCTTTTTTTACAGTTCCTGTAAAACATTCACCAGCTTTGTCAGAAGTACCTGTCTTCAATCCATCAACAGGTAATTCTGTATATGCCTTAGCTAAACCAGGTAACATCCAGTTCCAGTTTTCCATTAGTGTTTGGTCAGATGTTCCTTTATCGAAATATTTACGTTTGATACTTGTTGTTTTTAATACTTCTGGGTACTTTTTAAGTAAGTTTTTAGCAACAATTCCCATATCTTTGGCAGTTAATTCATTTTCATCTGATGCGGCTGAACCGGGGTATCGATCAGCTTTACTGATATCGCTATTAGTTAAACCAGAAACGTTATCAATCTTAGCATCTGTAATTCCCCATGACTTAACCTTTGCACGCATTAATGTTACGAAATCTTTTTGCGATCCCGATACTTCATGAGCAAGTGCCATAATAGCCCCATTTGCTGAGTAAATTAAACTAGCATCATACAGTTGTTTAACTGTGTATGATTTCGTTTTACTCAACGGAACGTTTGATAATGATGTATCCTGGCTAATTTTATAAGAATCGTTATCAATCTTAACTTTTTGATCCCAAGTTAATTTACCACTTTTAATTTGATCTAAAATAACATCAATCGAAATTAATTTTGTCATTGATGCAATTGGTAAAACAGCATCAGCATTTTTTTCATAGATTACTTGTCCAGTATCTGCATCAATTGCTAAAGCAGCTTTAGCTGTTAAATTAATAGCGCTTGAACTGGTTGTTGCAGCTGATACAGATTTAACCTCATCTTGAAGTCCCATTGCTGAAACCCCAGTAAATAGTGCTGCCCCTGAAATAAGCCCAATTACGAATTTCTTTGTACGTTTTAAAAATATCATTTTCTCTTTACCCTCTTAACTTCTCTTATTCATTTAAGAATACCCAATAATAGCTATTCTTGCAACTGTTCTTCTTGCTTTCTAGTTAATTTTATATTCTTACCCAATGGTAAATGAATAACAAAACTAGTTAGCTCTTCATTTGAGACAACATATATGTACCCACCGTGGAGCGTGACAATACTTTGAGCAATGGCAAGCCCTAATCCAGTTCCGCCCGTTTTTTGTGAACGAGATTCTTCCACTCGGTAAAACCGATCAAATAATTGATTAAGTGATTGTTCAGGTATTTTAGGGCCATCATTAGTTACTTTTACGATAACTTCCTGACCAATTTTTTCTGCTTCTAAATAAATATGTTTACCGCCTGCCCCATATTTTAAGGCATTTGATATTAAATTATTAAAAACACGGCCTAATTTTTCAGTATCAGCTTCCATCATTAACGGGTTAGGGTTCGTATTGCTACTAATTGTCATTTCTTTATTTTTAGCTTCAAGTTCAAAACTAGCTGCCAATTGTTCTAACATTTGATTCATATCAAAATTAATCGCATTAATTGGCGTCGACGTCTGTCGCACTTTTGTGTATTCAAATAAATCTTCTACTAAAACCTTCATCTGCTTTGATTTCACAAATGCTGTATGTGTGTAAGATAGTAAATCTTCTTGCGAATTATATTGATTATCTTCTATTAAACCTAAGTAACCGATAATTGATGTCAATGGTGTTCGAATATCGTGACTAACATTGGTAATCAGCTCATCCTTTGAATTCTCAATTCGACGTTCTTCTTCCATTGATTCAATCGTACTTTGAACCAAAGCATTAATACTTGAAACGACCCGCGCCATATCACCTTGTAGTTTAAAAGGAATTTGATGATCGTAATGACCGTCCGCAATATAATGCAATTCTGAAATAACATGACGTAACTGCATTTGATGATAACGTCGAATTAGTCGCCAATAGAGCACGACAACGTCCACAATAAGCATGAACGCAACAAAAACATTCCCCCAACTCCAGACATTGAAATCATTCGGCCCAAAAGTTAATGCCGTCTTAATTTGAAAAATACCATTCTCAAGTCCTGGGTTTGAAGCAATCGTCTGATTTAATAGAATAAAAATTGATAAATTCAGTAAAATTAATAGAATAATCGTGATGAATCCTTCCGCGATTAATTCACTTTTTTCTCTACCAGTTAATTTCAAAAATAACCCCTCACTAATGCATTTCTATCTTGTATCCAACGCCCCAGACGGTTTTGATAATATCATCACCGTTTGTTGCTGCTTCAATTTTATCACGTAAATGGCTCACATGGACCATTACTGTTTTGGCAGAAATAATTGATTCTTGTTGCCAAACTTGTTCAAAAATATCATCCGCAGAGTACACATGATTTGGATGTGAGGCTAATAAATATAAAATACCGAATTCTAAAGCAGTTAATTGAATATCACTACCTTCAACTGTTTGAACTTCATGAGAATCTTTTTTAATAATTAGCGGTCCTATTTCAAGTGCAACATCAGGTGCCGGATTCGAGTTTTGGCTACGACGGAGTAATGATTTAACACGTGCCATAATTTCTAATGGGTTAAATGGCTTAACAACATAATCATCAGCACCTGTAATCAGTCCACGAATTTTGTCCATATCTTCTGTTTTAGCAGAAACCATTAATATTGGAATTTCTGAAGTTTTACGAACCTCTTTAATGACATCCATTCCGTTCATTTTAGGCATCATAACGTCGAGAATCATTACACCGATTTCTGGCATTTCTTCTAATTTTTCAATCGCTTCAAGTCCATTTTGAGCAGTAATTGCTTCGTAACCTTCATTTTTTAAATAAATAGAGATTAAATCAACGATTTCTTTTTCATCATCTACAACTAAAATTTTCATTGGATATCTCCTGACTTTTCTTTACTTATAGTATATTGTATCAAATATCACACACGATAACTTTAAAGAATTGGTTAAATCTACTTAATCTAAGTAGTACAAAAAAAGCTTTCGTAAAAAACGAAAGCTTTCCATTTTTTATTATCCACGTTCTAATAAGTAGTTAAATAAACCGCCCATTGTTTTATCTGATAACTCAATCTCTTTACCAGATTCCGTTACTTTAGTAATTTTATAATAATCTTCAAACTCAGGTACTTCCAATTGCATCATCGCAACAAAAGCTGCTGCCGTTTTATAAGTTGCTTGTAGCTGTTCCCCATGAACGTAATCAATAATTAACATATTCGTAACCCCCTATAATATTTATACTCGTAGTGTAGTCTATAAATTTAAATACTTCCACAATTGATACTTATTTTTAAGTAAATTAATATTTCTAACTAATGTCGTATTCCTTTTACTGTATACAATGATTTTGCATCAAATCATGATTAATCATTAGAGTCTTATTTATAATTTAAAACTCTCCATTAAAAAAGACGTAACTTCTTTCATCTGAAAGAAATCACGCCTTTTTAATTATTATTTAACTGAGTAATTAGGTGCTTCTTTGGTAATTTGAACATCATGTGGATGTGATTCAATTAAACCAGCACCTGAAATTTGAACAAATTGTGCGTCATCTTGTAATGCCTTCAATGTTCCAGCACCAACGTAACCCATACCTGAATGTAAGCCTCCAACCATTTGGAAAACAATATCAGCTAAACTACCCTTGTATGATACACGACCTTCAATACCTTCTGGCACTAACTTATTAGCTTCATTTACGCCACTTTGGAAGTAACGATCAGAAGAACCATTTGATTGTTCCATAGCTGCTAAACTTCCCATACCTCGGTAAACTTTGAAACGACGACCTTCATAAATTTCAAATTCACCAGGAGCTTCATCAGTTCCAGCTAACATACTACCTAACATCACAGCGTTACCACCGGCAGCAAGGGCTTTAACGATATCACCAGAGTATTTAATACCCCCATCAGCGATGATTGTTTTACCATATTCACGAGCTACTTCAGCAGCGTCATAAATAGCTGTTAATTGCGGAACACCAACACCAGCAACAATCCGTGTTGTACAGATTGATCCAGGTCCTATTCCAACTTTAACAACATCAACGCCAGCATCATAAAGGGCACGAGTTGCTTCGCCAGTTGCGACATTACCTGCGATTAAAGTTGCTTCTGGGAATTGTGCTCTGATTTCAGTAATTTTACGGATAACACCGGCTGAATGACCATGAGCAGTATCGATAACTAAAGCATCAACACCAGCATCTAGTAAAGCTGTAGCACGTTCAAATGTATCACTTGTAACACCAACAGCGGCAGCAGCAAGTAAGCGGCCATGTTCATCTTTAGCTGCGTTAGGAAATTCAACAACTTTTTCGATATCTTTAATTGTTATTAAACCAGTTAAACGACCATTTTTATCAATGATTGGTAATTTTTCAATTTTATTTTTTTGGAGTATTTTTTCAGCTTCTTTAAGCGAAGTACCTTCCGCAGCTGTTACTAATCCTTCTTTAGTCATAACACTATCAATTAGGACTGACATATCAGAAACAAAACGTAGATCACGATTCGTAATGATACCAATCAATAAGCGATTTTCTAATGTTTCAACGATTGGAACACCACTAATACGGTAACGTTTCATCAATTGTTCAGCATCTGCAACAGAATGTTGCGGTGTTAAATAGAAAGGATCAATAATAACGCCACTTTCAGAACGTTTTACTTTTCTGACTTCTTCAGCTTGTTGTTCGATACTCATATTTTTATGAATAACACCTAAGCCACCTTGGCGAGCCATAGCAATCGCCATTTTAGAATCTGTAACAGTATCCATGCTAGCACTTAAAATTGGGACATTTAATTTGATATTCTTAGCTAATTGTACACTGATATCAACCTCGTTCGGTAATACATGACTTTCTGCAGGTATTAACAACACGTCATCAAAAGTAAATCCTTTTTTAACGAACTTCGTTTCCCAATTTGACATTTTAAAACCAGCTTTCTACTTTTATTTTGTTTACTAACATACCAGATAAACTCAACATTGGTCAAGGTTATCGTCCGATTCTTATTAACCTATAATCGTTTTTAACTGTAACAAAAAAGAGTTCAAAAATTTTACCTGAACTCTTTTCAAGATATCAATCAATTTAAAACATTGTTCGGTTGATATTATAGCGACGTTTAACGTAAATTCTAACTGCAAATGCGATTAATGCAATTACAAGATAAACAGGGGCTGGCAACAATGCATTAAGTGGTCCTGGAATCAATGCCACTAACATGTAGGCAAGAATCCATACTGCAAGAAAGGCTACAAATACTAGTAATGTAACCCAGAAAGCTGGTTTGTCTTCTTTTTTGACGTTTGGGCCATATTTTTTGTAGAAGAGCGCTGCTCCAATACCACCCAAAATTGATGTGATTAGTAGTGTTAATAATCCACCAGCACCAGAAGCTTCTGCTTGCGTACTTGTTTTACTCATTAATCCCATAACACCGTACATACCAGCAAAAATTAATAACATCATCAACCCATTATCTAAAGCTGTTAACCAAAAACTACTTGTTGGTTCTGCAGCTTTTTTCTGTGGGCCCATAATGATATCAGTTGCTTTTGTACTAACAGGACCATATAGTTTAGTTGCTGTTACACCTTTATGCTGTTCGGTGCGAAGTTCTGCAACAATTTCACCAATGACCGTATTTCGTTTTTCATCATTAATTTTTGAATCTTTCAAAATACTATTTAAACGGTAAACATAATCTTCATTACGCTTCGTTAATCCCGCAAAGGGTCCTTTATCCTGTAACTTCGTTTCTTTTTCTAAATGTTCTTTTTGTTTTGCTGCAGCTGTCGCATTTCTCTCTTCAACTGATGTTTCTTCGACTTTGTTTTCTTCTGACATGACTAACAACCCCTACTGACTTATTTTATTTAGACGTTAAATCTGAACTCAATAATATCGCCATCTTGTACGACATATTCTTTACCTTCGGAACGTAAACGACCAGCTTCACGAACTGCTGCGACGCTTCCATTTTTATCTAAATCAGCAAATGACATTGTTTCAGCACGGATAAATCCACGTTCAAAATCTGAATGGATAATTCCGGCAACTTGAGGTGCTTTCATCCCTTGTTTAAAGGTCCATGCTCGTGTTTCGGCACCACCAGCAGTAAAGAAAGTTGCTAAACCTAGTAATTTATAAGATGCCCTGATTAAGCGATCAAGTCCTGATTCTTCAACACCAGCAGCTTCAAGGAAATCAAGTTTATCTTCATCATCTAGTTCAGCAATTTCTTCTTCTGTTTTAGCAGAAACGGCTAAACATTCTGAACCTTCTTCTTTTGCAAAGGCTTCAATTAATTTTACATACTTATTAGCATCTGGGTCAGCCATGTCATCTTCAGCAATATTAGCGACATAAAGAACTGGTTTGTTCGTTAATAAAAACATACCTTTAACATATTTTTCTTCTTCTTCATCAAATTCAATTGAGCGAACGGCATGTCCAGCTTCAAGAACTGGTTTGATTTTTTGTAAAATACTGAATTCAGCCAACGCATCTTTATCTTTTGTTCTAGCCACTTTTTCAACTTTAGCATAACGTTTTGTCACACTATCTAAATCTGCAAAAACAAGTTCTAAGTTGATTGTTTCAATATCGTCCATTGGATCCACTTTATCAGAAACATGTGTGATATTATCATCGTCAAATGCACGAACAACGTGCACAATAGCATCAACTTGACGAATATTTTCTAAAAATTTATTACCAAGTCCTTCACCTTTACTTGCGCCTTTAACAATACCGGCAATATCCGTAAATTCAAAAGTTGTATGAATAATTTTTTTAGCAGGGACTACTTCATCGATACGTGCTAATCGTTTATCTGGAACTTCAACCATCCCAACGTTTGGATCGATTGTCGCAAATGGGTAATTAGCCATTTCCGCGCCTGCTTTTGTAATTGCGTTAAATAAAGTTGATTTACCTACGTTTGGTAATCCTACGATTCCTGCCGTTAATGCCATAATTAGACGTCACTCTTTTCATTTATTTTGTATTATCTTCTGTTGTTGCTTTTTCTAACATTTTTTTCATCTTTTTTTCAAATTCTCGTCTAGGTAATAGAATAAGGTGCCCGCATCCTAAACACTTAATGCGAATATCCATTCCCATTCGCACGATTTCCCAGCGGTTAGTCCCACAAGGATGTGGTTTTTTCATTTCAACAATATCATGTAAGTCATACATACTGACTAACCTCCTAGTCTAGTGAAATATCAAGTAAGTCCAAAATACGGTTCAAATCATCCGTTGATAAGTAGTCAATTTCTATCTTACCTTTATGATTTTTTTTGCTCTGTTGGATAGAAACTTGTGTTCCAAATTTTTCTTTTAACAAGTTCTCACTTTGTTGAACATAAATTGATTTTTCAACTTCGTTCACTTTTTTAGTATTCTTTTTAATTTCGCCGTTCATTTGGGCAATTACTTTTTCCAACTCACGAACAGTTAGATTTTCTTTAACTGTTCTTTTAGCTAATGCCCCAATTTTTTGTTTATCTTTAAGTGACAGCAATGTTCTTGCTTGACCCATCGATAACTGATCAACTTGGAGTAATTCTTTAACTGAGTTGGGCAATCCTAATAAACGCAAATAATTAGCAATATAAGGACGACTTTTGCCTAATCGCTCTGAAACTTGTGACTGCGTTAAGTTTAATTTTTCCATCAACATGTTATAAGCTTCTGCCTCTTCTAAAGGAGACAATTCTTCACGTTGTAAATTTTCCAAAATAGCAACTTCCATCATTGCTTCTTCTGTCATCGTTCTAATAATTGCAGGGACATCTGTTAGTCCTGCTAATTTAGACGCACGGAAACGACGTTCTCCTGCAATGATTTCATAACCCTTAATGACTGATTCTCTTACAATAATTGGTTGGAAGACACCTGATTTTTTGATAGACGCAGCTAATTCTTTTAGGGCATCTTCATCAAATGTTTTACGAGGTTGGTAAGGATTAGGGCGAATTTCAGCTAAGTTTAAACGAACAACAGATTCTTTTGTATCATCATATTGATCAAGTTCATCCTGAAATAACGCGTTAATCCCTTTTCCAAGACCTTTTTTATTATTTACCATGCGCTTTTAACACTTCCTTTGCCAATTCCATATAGACTTGAGCACCCTTCGACTTAGGATCGTAATCAATAATTGCCATCCCATGGCTAGGTGCTTCAGACAAGCGGACATTTCGCGGAATAATTGTCTTGTAGACTTTTTCTGCAAAATATTTTTGCACCTCAGACACAACTTCTGCGCCTAAATTTGTACGTGCATCATACATTGTCATTAAAACGCCTTCAATGGCTAAATCTGGATTAAAATGCTTTTGAACTAAACGAATTGTGTTAAGCAATTGGCTTAAACCTTCCAAAGCATAGTATTCACTTTGAACAGGAATTAAAATTGATTTACTAGCTGTAAAGGCATTAATTGTAATCAATCCAAGTGATGGCGGGCAATCTATTAAAATATAATCATACTGATCTTCAATTGTTTTAACGGCATCCAATAATCTTGTTTCACGAGCCATTTGCGGTGTTAATTCAATCTCAGCACCAGCCAATTGAATGGTTGCCGGAACGATATCTAATCCTTTATGACTAGTAGCTAGAATTGTCTCCTTAATTGGAAATTCATTAACTAAAACATCATAAATATCTTTTTTTATTGTTGATTTTTCAATACCAACACCACTTGTTGAATTTCCTTGAGCATCCGTATCTATTAATAAAACACGCTTGCCTAGCTCGGCTAAACAAGCGCCTAAATTCACACTCGTTGTTGTTTTACCAACGCCACCTTTTTGGTTTGCTAATGAAATAACAATTCCCATGTTTGATTAACCCTCCTTTTTTGATTCAATCACATCAATAATAACGCGATACCCTGAATCAGTTTTTTCTTGTTTTGATTTAATCGTTACACCGTTATTTTCTATAACTTGAACCGCTTGTTTTAGGGTATTAATCACTAATCTTTTATCAGGATTACCTTTTTTCGTGTTTTTCTTTTCAGACACTTTTGATTCTGGTTTAATTTTATTAGCTGAAATTAACTTTTCGGTTTCTTTCACTGTTAATTTCTCTTTTAAAATACGTTTTAATAATTTTTTTTGATTGCTAGCTGATAAACTAACCATTGCTCTTCCGTGACGTTCGGATATCTGTTGCGCCATAATGGACGTTTGTACGTCATGTTCTAATTTTAATAAACGCAATTTATTAGCAACAAATGCTTGGCTTTTACCCATATCTTCAGCTAATTTTGACTGTGATAAGTGGTTTAAACTCATTAGTTTACTGTAGGCCTCTGCTTCTTCAATTGCTGTTAGTTCCTCACGTTGTAAATTTTCAATTAGTGCCATCGAAGCCGCTTGGTCGTCGTCCATTTTCTGAACAATTGCCGGAATTTTTTTCCATCCTAATGAAGATGCTGCCCGAAAACGACGTTCCCCAGCAATAATCTCATATTTTCCAGTCTCATACTCTCGCAAAATAATAGGCTGCAATAACCCGTGTTCTTTAAGGGTTTGTGCTAATTCATCAATTTTTTGATCATCAAAGACACGACGAGGTTGGAAGCGATTGGGTACAATAGTCGTAACAGAAATGTCACTAACCTTCGTTTGATTCGTTTCATCTTCTTGTTCTTGTTGATTTTTACGATTTCCTAAAAATGAAAATGCCATTTTCCGACGACCTCCTGACTATATCTTATTTACAAGTGGGGTACGTCCAGGTACACCCGCTTTTCTAGGGTATTTTTTAGGACTTAATTTGACTTTATCAACGACTAATAGATGACGTTCGTCATCTGAAATTGGTAAAGTAAATTCATGATTAGCCACAACTTGACCACCTAAAAGCTTGATAGCATATTCGGCATCGACTAATTCTTCGTCCATTTTTTGAGCTTTGAGAGCGATAAATTGACCATTTAATTTAACTAAAGGTAAGCACAATTCAGATAGTACGCTCAATCTTGCAACAGCACGAGCTGTCACGATATCATATTGTTCTCTATATAAACTTTTTTTACCTGCAAATTCTTCAGCACGATTATGAAAAAAAGCAACCCCTGTAATATCTAATTTGTCCGCCAATTCATTTAAAAAGTTGATACGTTTATTCAACGAATCAACAATAGTCACCGTTAATTGCGGAAAAGCAATCTTCAGTGGAATTGAAGGGAAGCCGGCACCTGCGCCGACGTCACAAATAGATAAGGGCTCGCTTTGTATTTCTTTTGAATAAAAAGCAGGCGTTAAAGAATCATAAAAATGTTTCAAATAAACGTCTGATTTTTCTGTAATAGCAGTCAGATTAAGGTTTTCATTTGTCATTACTAAAAATTCATAGTA